>CAMYNC010000083.1 GCA_947259685.1 uncultured Desulfuromonadales bacterium
CGGGCCCGGTCCAGCGGCACGCCCTTGCCTTTTTCATAGAGCGATCCGAGCCGGAACTGCGCAGGCGCCAATCCCTTGCGGGCCGCTTTCTCATACCATTTCGCCGCCGATTTTGCTGAAACGGGCCAAGCGGTCAGTGATGTGCAGGAAACCCTCTTTATCAATCCGACCGATATCGCCACTGATATACCAGCCAGCAACGATTGCTGCAGCGGTTTGTTCGGGACGCTTCAGGTAGCCGTTCATCAAATTCGGACCCTTCACCAGAATCAGGCCATTTTCACCAGAGGGGAGCGGTCGGAGCGTGTCAGGGTCGACGACTTTCAGCACCACGCCTGGGACTGGCCGGCCGACACTCCCCGGTCTATTGCCTGGCTGTGTGATTCCTGCCAGGTCTACATCGGGCAGGCTCAGGGTGATCAGGGGAGCCAACTCGGTTGCGCCATAGCCCTCTAGCGGACGTCGACCGTATTTTTCGGCAAAGGCATTGGCCAGTTGGGACTTTAATTTCTCCGCTCCGGTGACCACCAGGCGCAGGCTGGCAAAGTCCTCAGGTTTGGCCCGCCGCATATAAGTTGAGAGGAAAGTGGGCGTGGTCAACAGCAGGGTTGAACGGTGTTTGCGCACCAATTTGGTGATTGCGGCAGCGTCCATCGGGTTCACATGATAGCTGGCTGAAAAGCCGCTGAGTAATGGCAACCAGAGAGTCGCCGTAAAGCCGAGGGCATGAAAAAAAGGCAGCGCGCTGCAGACGTTATCCTGGGGCGCGGTTGCCGCCACCGTGCGGATCGCTTCCAGGTTGGAAATGATGTTATGCTGACTGAGCATTACGCCTTTGGGTTCGCCGGTGCTTCCTGAGGAGAAGATGATGGTCGCCAGCTCGTCGCCACAGTGACGAGATCTGTTCAGTAGCAGCCTGATCGGCAGCAGGCGGGCTTTGAGCAGGGCGCGCAGCTTGTCCGCTTTGCTGATTTTCGGCAGCAGTTCCTCAAGGTAGAGCACCTGCTCTGGTGTCGGAAGCTGCGGAAAGCGCTCGATGAAGCGTTTGCTGGTGATCAGAGTTTTGATTTCGCACTGCTCAATTGCCGATTGAACCGCCTCAGGGGATGCGGTGTAGTTGAGATTGACCGGGATTTTGTTGAGCAGCGGTACTGCCAGGTTGGTCAGGCCACCGCCGACCGATGGTGGCAGCAGCAGGCCGATCATCTTTTCATCAGCAAGAGTTGGCTTGAGTTGCTCTACCAAAGCCAGGGCGGCAGTCAGGGTTTGCCCGTAGGAGAGCTGTTTGCCGGTGCTATCACTGATCGCCTGGCGGGTCCAGTTGCTGCGAACGGTTTTGATGAACAGCTCACTCAGGGAGGAGCGCTTTGATTTCTGGGCTTCGAAATAGTCAAAAGCCAGCTCTGCGACCTGTTGCTGTACTTCTGCTGCTGTGCTCTGGGCAGGCAGCGGTGCGCCGAAGTGAATCGAAATCGGATAAGGGAAGCTGGTCGGCAGTTTGGTGAGGAGTTTACCGTGGGCGTAACTGAAGATACTTCCCCAGGCACCGCCGATATAGATCGGAATGATCGGATACTCGGTACCTTTGACGATCGTTTCCAGGCCGCTCTGGAATTGTTGCAGCATGCCGTTGCGGGTGATCATCCCTTCAGCAAAAATACAGACCAGGTAGCCATCATCCAAGGCTTGCCGGGATGCTCTGATGAATTCGACCAGCTGTTTGCGTGGTCCGTTGGGGGCCACGGGGATGACGCCCATCAGTTTGAATAAGGGTTGCAGCAGACGGACATTGTAGACCTCCTGATGCATGATAAAACGGATCCGGCGCTGTTGGGTGGCGAGTAGCAACAGGGCATCGATCCAGGAAGCATGATTGGAAACCAGCAGGGCCGGGCCTTCGCTGGGAACATTTTCGGCGCCATGGATTCGCAGGCGATAGCCGAGCTTCATCACCAGCAGAGCAACAAAGCGCAGTAGAAAATCGGGCAGAATCCAGAGGGTGAGCAGGGTCAGGCCGAGAGTCAGCAGACCGAGGACCAGAAAGGATTCAGGCGGCGAAAAGTTTAACGGACCGCTGAGGAAACTGGCCAGCGCAGAAGCGAAGAGGACCCCACACCAACTGAGAAAACTGCCCGCGGCGAGAATCCGGCCGAGCTTTTCCCGTGGCGCACGGAACTGGACAAATGCATGGAGCGGTACCAGAAACAAGCCGGCGCTGATGCCAAGCAGCACAATCAGGGCCAGATGCAGAAACAGATTGCTTGGCAGCAGGAACAGCCCGCTGGTACTCAGTGCCAAGCCCAGGGCACCGATCGGCACCACGCCGAATTCAACGTTGCGTCCGGAAAGGCGGCCGGCTAACAGCGAGCCAAGGCCGATCCCCAGGGCGGCAACCAGAAATAGATAACCGCTCTGTTCTTGGGTCAGGCCGTGCACCTGCATGCCGAAGGGGATCAGGTTTATCTGAGCGAAGGCCCCAAGGAAGAGAAAATAGGCCGAACCGAGGATCGCGAGCAGCAGGTAGCTATCCTTGCGCAGTTCAGTTAAGGCCTCTTTGAGCTCGGAGAGAAACAGCGGCGAAAGTTGGCGTCCGCTATCTGCAGGCGCAGTTTTCTCGATCCGCCAACTGGCCGCCAGACCGACCAATGAAAAACCGATACAGACCAGTGCCGCAGTTTTGTAGCTGGAGCTGCTCAGTTGTACCAGCATTGGTGCTAGTGCCGAACCAAGGATGATGGCCAAATAGGTAAACGATTCCAGTAGGCTGTTGGCCCGGGAGAGTTGCCGGCGATCGACCAGCTCTGGCAGGATGCCATATTTCGCTGGGCCGAACAGCGCGCTTTGGGTTGCCATCAAAAAGAGCACCAGGTACAGTCCGGTTTCGCTGGCCGCACTGAAGGCCGCGATTCCCAACAGGGCAATGCCGAGCTCAACCCCCTTCATGGCCAGGATGATGGTTTTTTTGCTCAGCTTGTCAGCCAGTGCCCCGGCCAGGGGTGAAAAAAGCAAAAAGGGAATTACAAACAGGGCGCCGGTTTTCGCCGCAATTCCGGTCGCATGCTCTGGACCATTTACGCCGATCAGAAAGAAGATGATCAGTAGTTTTAGCAGGTTGTCATTCAGAGCCCCAAGAAACTGGGTCAAATTCAGCCAGGTGAATGATTTCGGAAGTCTGTTCGCTGGTGTCATCATGGGTTACCTCTCTTGCCTCAGGGAAGAAATTCTTAATTTGTAGTCTTGTACTTTTTTGTGAAAAATTTTCTACGGACTTACCTGATTGACATAGCAGTTGGTGTGCCAGAATGGAGACGGTGTTCAACTATCTAAAATTGCATGAAATATTATTCTGAGATGTATGGATGGAAAAGTGGAATTTTGTCAGTTCGTACATGGAATGTTATCTGAGGGTACTTTTCATGTATGCTCTCTGGCGAGTAACAGTGTTATAATCGGCTGGCTTAATTCGATACAAAGCGGCGTTTGTGGTATCTTTTTAATAGGTTGAGTATCAGGGGAGGTGATAAGCGTGGGGGAAAAAAGAATACTGATCGTTGATGACGAACTGATTGTCAGGATCGCGCTTCAGGAAATCTTTGTTGAAAGCGGCTGGGAAGCTGTCTGCGCTGCTTGTGGCCAGGAAGCCCTGGATATCCTGGCTGGGGGAGAGTCTTTCGATGTCATCATGGCAGACTATTATATGCCGCAGATCAACGGGATCGAATTTCTGAAGCAGGTCAACCTGAAGTACCCTGGCACCTATTGCATTATGCTGACGGCCTATCCCTTCTGCGATTCTGTCAAATATGCCCTGAACAAGTACCTGAATGCCGACATCATGGTGAAGCCCTGGGATGAACATCTGGTTGAAAAACTAGAGTCTGTTCTTGCCGTCCGAAAAACTGACTACGAGAAAAAGATCTCTTGAGGGTTAGAATTGGCGGGCGTTAGCAGTCGTCGTCAGAGGATTTTTTTCAGTGGCAGTAGTTTGTAGAATTTGAGTTTTACCCGCTTCCAGAAAGGCGCCAACCGGTCGGGATCGTCGATCGCCGCATTCCAGCTGTTCTCTTCCCGCATCTCTAGTTCAATCTGCTTTTCAATCGCATCGGCCAGCTGCCGATTTTCGATGATGACGCCGACTTCGGTATTCAGGTTTGCCGAACGTGGATCCAGATTAAAGGTGCCGATATAAAGCTTTTGTCCGTCTATGACCAAGGTCTTGGCGTGGATGGCGAAAATCGGAGCCTTTTCTTTTAGCAGCGCATAGCGGTCAATCAGCTCTTGTTGAATGGCCGGTTCCGGTTTGAATTCATAAATCTCGATGCCGGCAGCAAGCAGTTTTTTACGTTGCTTGCTGTAGCCGCTGAAAGCCATCAGATTGTCGGTCGACAACAGGGAATTGGTACTGATTCTGACCTTGACCCCCCGCTTAATCAATTCAGCAAAGAGCTCGAGCCCTTCATCGGGCAGAACCAGATAGGGGGATTGAATGGTCACCTGCCGCTTGGCCTGTCTTAGCGTCGCCGCCAGGGCAGAGGTCGTCTCGCCACCGCCTGCCAGGCCTTGCTGGCCGGAATTTTTGCCCGGCCTATCACTGATAAACCGTACCTGGACCCAAACCAGATTGTCGATCAATGCGGAGAACTTTTGCGGCAGGTCGGTCAAGGCTTTGCGGACTTCAGGGGCAAAGTTTTCCGGATTGGCTGCATAGGCATGCAGCTCATGGTAGATAGCTTTGATCTCATCTGCCGTTGGTGACTGGGAACTTTTCAGCAGGGACGCCACCGGTTTCGCCAGTTTATACTCCCAGAAAGTCTCGAAGCTCTGTTTCATGTTGGCGACAACCGGTCCCAGCAACAGGATGTCGCGGTCGCGGAAATTGTATTTTTGATCGTAGTCGAAATACTCGTCGGCCATGTTCCGGCCGCCAGTGATGGCAAGCTGACCGTCGACGATAAATGTTTTATCGTGCATACGTTGATTGGCCGCCCGAAAGTCGCTGAAAATATTGCCGATCCTCTGCGCTTTGGAGGTGCCAACCTGATGCTGGGGATTGTAAATCCGGATGGCGATCTTCGGGTGCGCGGCCATTGCTTGCAAAAACTCATCCGGGGCATCGATGAGTAAATCATCAACCAGCACCCGAACCTGTACGCCCCGTTCCGCGGCACGTAGCAGGCTCTCTGTTGCCAGGGTGCCGATGTTGTCAGAACTCCAGATAAAGTATTGCACGTCGATGCTGCTGGCGGCATGATCGGCCAGCCAGGCCCGGGCCAGCAGTGACTCTTCACCTTTGTCAAGGACGTAGGCGCCGGATTTGCCAGGGTGTTCAGCCAATACCGGGGTGAGCAGCTCTTGTAGCTCGCCGGCTTGGCTCGGGAGATAAAAAAGCTGGCTACAGACCAATGTCAGCAGCAGGCTACGCACGCTGGAAGAGAGTTGGCTCATCTGCGCCTCCTTGGGGTGCGGCGAGGTCGTTTGGGGCTGGTAGCTTTTGGCCTGCCTGCGGCTTTTATTGCTGTCGGTGACTGTCGCTCCAGCAACTCGGCGCCAGCGTCTGAGCGTTTGCAAAGCTGGAGCGCTTCCAGGATATCCTGCTTCGATTCCGGTTTGTGGTAAAGCAATAAGGCTTTCTGTCGCCGCTTCTCTTTGCTGCTTCGCGGCACATGGAGTGTTTCACCGCTGAACGGATCTTTGCCGGTGTGATAAATACAAGTCGACAGGCTGCCCGGGGTGGGGGTGAAATCCTGCACCTGTTCCACCTGCAAACGATGACGTTTCAGGTAGAGCGCAACCTCGACCATATCTTCAAGTGTGCAGCCTGGGTGGCCACTGATCAGATAAGGAACGACCGATTGGCGTAAGCCAAGCTGCTGACTGCGCTGGCGAAAGCGTTCCAGAAAGTCGGTAAACATGGCGGCCCCAGGTTTACGCATCACTTTGGTGACCCGGTCGCTGATCGATTCCGGCGCGACTTTCAGCAACCCACCGACATGATGCTGCAGCAGATCGTCGAAATACTGCTGCTGAAACTGCAGCAGATCGTAACGGATGCCAGAGGCGACAAAGGCATGTTTAATGCGTTCGCGTCGGCGCACCTTGCGTAGCAGGCGTACCGCACGCTGATCATCTGTCCGCAGATTTTTACAAGGCTGCGGGAAAAGGC
Source organism: uncultured Desulfuromonadales bacterium (assembly GCA_947259685.1). The sequence continues at coordinate 6,164 of CAMYNC010000083.1, forward strand.
AGCTGCCCCGCCGGCAGGTTTTCTCCGTCTGTGGGTTGGCGCAGCCCAGACCGTACATATTTGCCGTGGGGCCACCGACATCGCTCAGGGTGCCGTGAAAGGTTTTTTCCGCTGACAGCCGGTCGATTTCCTGCAGGATAGAAGCCTCCGAACGGGACTGGATGGTTTTGCCCTGATGGTGAACGATAGCGCAAAAGGCGCAGCCGCCAAAGCAGCCGCGGTGGCTGGTGATCGAGTGGCGGATCTGCTCGAATGCGGGAATGGTTTCCGAATAGCTGAAGTGGGGTAAGCGCGTAAAGGGGAGGGCATAGAGTTGATCGAGTTCCTGCTCACTGAGCGGCAGGGCGGGTGGGTTGACGAGCAGCAGCCGTTGGCCATGCGGCTGTACCAGCATCTGTCCCGACCAGGGGTTTTGCTGTTCGCAGGTCAGTTTGAACATCCGGTTGTAGGCGTCCGGATCTTGGCAGACCGCTTCGAAGCCAGGCAGCTCAAACGCTTCGGCCGGTCGCTCACTGGTCAAAATGGCTGTGCCGCGAAGATCGCAAAGCTCTGCTATTTTTTCGCCCGCAGCCAGGCGCCTGGTCAGTTCCAGCAGGGAGGTTTCGGCCATGCCGTAGAGCAGCAGGTCAGCCTTGCTGTCGACAAGCACCGAACGCCGCACCTTGTTGTCCCAGTAGTCGTAATGAGCCAGCCGGCGGAGACTCGCCTCAATGCCACCGATGACTGTCGGTAGCCCTTTGAATGCCCCTTTGACCGCTGCGGTGTAGGCGATTACCGCACGATTCGGTCGCTTGCCGGAAATATTTCCAGGCGTGTAGGCATCGTCGCGGCGGATCTTTTTCGCTGCGGTGTAATGGTTGACCATGGAATCCATTGCCCCGGCAGAGATGGCAGCGAACAACCGTGGCCGGCCCATCACTTTGAACGCCAGGGGATTTTTCCAGTCGGGTTGCGCGAGAATTCCGACCCGGTAGCCTTGGCTTTCTAACAGTCGTGCCAGCAGCGGGGTGCCGAAGGTCGGGTGGTCGATGTAGGCATCGCCGCTGATAAACAATACGTCCAATTCCTGCCAGCCACGCGCAGCCATCTCGGCTTGACTGGTTGGGATATATGCCGTCAATTGGTTTGGAAGCAGTTGATTAATCCTTAAAAAATTGTCCGCAGGCCAAAATGAAAAACCACATCAGGGGAGGTACCGACCATGATGTCTTCACCGATGGCGAGATCGAGACTGGTGGTTTCTGCCAGCTGCAGGGTCCCACCCATCACCAATTGTATTGAAAGAGAATCTATCTCCTCCAGGTTGCTGTCTTTGTACATGGCGGTGTGACCATCGGCCTGGATCTTCAGCGCCAACCATTCAAGCGGGGCCCAGCCCAAACCCAGACTGCCGAAGCCCGCCAGGTTACGCCGCTGATCTTCCAGTACCTCGCCGTCGGTCATGAACAGGGCTCCTAGGGACGCATAGGCGGAAAAACGGCCATTCTCAAGTGGATACTCCCGTTGCCCAGTGAGCGACAGGGCGAGATCGGTACTGCCGCTGCCGAGCAGTTGGTCGCTGTCACCAGTGGGAAGTTTCAGGCTGACCCGCAAGGCTGCTGATCCGGGTGAAGGGCCAGCTTCACGCAGGAGCTGCCAGCCGACACTGAGGCGCAAGTCTCCAAAACCATGGGCGTTTCCGGTAAGGTCGACCAGGTCTTTACCGTTTCGCCGGTAGTTATAATCCAAGCGATCCTTGGGGGCCTGCGGACGGCCCCCATCGGGGAGTCCAAAGAAGTCGTGAAAGTCGTCAATGAAACCGTCGAGAAATCCCCCGGCATGGCTGATATAGGGCAGGTCGATGCCGAGCTCAAAACGATCGCGCAGACCGTAGCGTAAGCTGAGGTTGGTACGGTAAGTTTCGCCGTCGAGCAGAACCGATTCGCCAGTTGTTGAAGAAGAGCTAAAGTTGTTGGCCACATCCAGGACCAGACCGGTGGAAAACTGGCCTTTTTCAAGTAAAGCAGCCGGTTCTGGCGTGGGTAATCCATAGATCTGTATCAGCGGGCTCTGGTTGCGGGTCGCAAATGGAATAAGTTCCACGGCCAGCGCTGGTCGTGGCAGACTGATGATCGTCCAGCTGGAAAGCAGTAGGAAGATAAACCATCTCGTTTTTATCGGCATCAGTGGGTCCTTTATCTATGGCCAGTTCAGCAGTTGCTGCCAGGAACGATCATCGATCGATTGATAATTTTTTTCATCGACGTGATACCACAGTTTCAGGCTGTTTGTCACGATTTCCACCGCCTCAAGGGGTGGGTTATTGCAGCTTTTTTATTTGACTGTATACCGTTCTAGATATTAAATAAGAGATTCAGTCTGTGTTTCATTGAATCTTTTTTACCGACAGAGATAAAGATATGCAGAAAATTGAAGACAAGCGAACCGAAGTCGAAAAGCCAGCGGCTAAAGAAAAAAAAGCCCGTTCGGCAAAAAGCAGCAAAGCGGTCGGCGTGGCCTCAACTTTTGATGGTCAGGAACTGAAGAATTTTTTCGTCAACTATCTCACCACCATGCTGGTGATCGAAGGGTTGATCTTCTTTTTCTGTTTCGTCAATCACCTCTCCACCGATAGCGCCAACTTTCCCTGGAAACCTTACCTCTTTGCCACCTTTATCACGCCGATTGCCATTACCTTTGTTTTCGGCCTGATCATCCTTACTTTCAATAAATTCTTTTTCCGCGGGGCAGTGGAAGAACCGCCAGACGATGAATCCCCCTATGCCGGGGTCAGCTTCAACAAAGGGGATCGCCTCGGCTCGTTCTTTCAGGTCGTACACCGGATGCCGTTCCTGCTCAGCATGCTGCTGTTGATTGTCGGCACCGCGGTGGCCTACAATCTGGACTCGGTGGTCCTCTATGCCGCCCAGGCCGGAGCGACAACTGCTCAGTACCTGTTCTTTACCACCATCGGATTGTTGGCGGTTGCCGTCCTCGGCATTGCCACCTGGATGTTGCTCAGCTATCGTTTGCGACAGACCAGAATGACCAGCAGTCATCAATACAAGATGCAATTGATGGATCAGTTTGGCATGGTGTTAATGGATGATGGCACCATGCTCGATAAGGATGGGAATGTTGTTTATCAGCAGAATACCCACAGCCAACTCGATTATGATAGCCCGGAGGAAGCTGTCCAGTTGATCGAAGAGGTCAAAACCGACGACTGAATTGCTTCTATTTTGCTCCTGAGGAATAAAGAAGGCCGCGAACCTCAAGTGTTCGGGGCCTTCTTTGCGTTTAGTCAGCGATGTTGAATCAAGCGTCAGCAACAGCTGCGGCCGCTAATCTGATGACTGCTTCCAGGGGAATCAGACTCCTGGTTTTTGCCACGAAACCATTGGCGTGAACGAAACGTACTTCAGGATTGTCGGCTATGGCCCGGAAATCGACAATTTCAAAATCTTTTAGCCGCAGCATTTCCCAACCAGGCCCGCGGACCGAGGGGGTGATACTCATGACGATGCTATCATCATCGAGATAGCGTAAGAACAGCTCCATGGAAAGTTTCGGGTTGTCAGCTATGGTGCTGGCGATTGCTTTGAGGTGTTTGACCGGAAGGATTTTGACTTCTTCTTTCAAGCGTGCCAAGCGTGCCTTTTTCTGTTTCATTAGGGCGAGCAACTCATGCCCCAGATCCTTCATCAGCTTATAAAGCATATCCTCTGGCAGGAGCTGGTGAGCCTGAGAGAAGCGGGCCAGGATATAGCCTTCGATCGGTGATGAGGCGGCGAACAGGACACTCGTGTCGACACCCAGGGGTTCGGCCGTTTTGTACGTACAACGCACACCCAACATGCTCATGTGGCAATACCAGCCGAACATCAGCCTGGCATCTGTATGGTAACCAAGGTGTTTCATTACCAAGTGAAAAGCACAGGGCAAACTGTGGTCGTGGTGGTGGTCGAAATTATGTTTTTCGGGATCATACTCCATCCCGACATCGACGATATAGGTGTTCGGATCGTCCAAGTCTTGCCTGGTCGGTTCTTGACGGTAGACTTCAGCAGTGCCGAGAGTTTCCAGCAGGATGCTGACGGCGAGAAAATCATCCCGGTGGGCGGTTCCGGGATGAGCGATAATTCGGTACATAAGCTATCCCCTTGTAACTGAATGCGATGTGGGCAGCTTAAAAGCCTGACCTGACCATGATTTTCATACTGTAGGCTGTTGGTTATTTGCTAAAGCATAGCAGCTGCAGCGGAGAAGAACATCTCCTGGACTATTTCGGTTGCATTTCTGTCAAATCGACCCAATAAGCTTTCGACATGGATTCCTGGTGCAGCTTCGGGCTGTGAGCCCGATTTTTTCTGCCGACTTCCAGCGGTGCTTCAGGAGCGACCCTGTTGCCGCCCCTGGTTTGTATCTCTATCTGTTGTTGGCGTCAGAACAGAAAAGACATGGTGATGCTGTGCGAAGGCCCTCTGCTGCGGATTAAATTTCCCAGCCGCGCAATTGGTGACGCAGCTGCTGAACTTTTTCGCGCAGCTGACCAGTGTTCCGCTCCAACAATGACGCAAAAATGATGATTGCGACACCGAGCACCATCAGACTGCCCCAGTTGAGCAGCGAGTAGGCATTGACCATTACTTTTAAATGATAGCCGATTCCCAACAGGGTTCCGGCCATGCCACTGAAGAAAGCGAGCTTCTGTTCGACCAGGTAGCCGTAACTCAGGACACTGATGCAAATCAGCAGGCAAAGGAATGAGGTCAGCAGTGAGGGAATGATCAACAGGTTGGCAACTGCACCAAAGATCGCAAGGATGACAGCCGAACGCTGGTAGTTGCCGCCACCGCAGATCGCATTTTTGGAAAGCAGCTGCAGTAGGCCGCTGATCGGCAGGGTGCTCAGCGGGATGAGCCAGTGGTCGGCGAAAGACCAGGAGCTGGCGATCAGAATGACCAGGTTCAGCCAGGCGAGGCTCGCCATGATTGCTCCTGCAGTCTGCATGATCTGCTGCCAGAATCGGCTGCCCGTCAAGTGTGGCAGAATCACAAAGCTAAGCAGCGCCAGGCCGGTCAGAATTGCCGAGATGATCGCTTGGCTCGGTGAGTAGAAGTAACAGGTGCGGCCGACCAGAATCAGTGCCGGAAGCCAGAGAATGCCCCGTGACAGGCGACCTTCAAAGGTGTTGAGGGTTGCCTCCTGGCGGAAATAGCGTAGTTCGATAAGGATTAGCGCGGCGATCAGTAGAACGAACACCCCGGCGATCAGGTTCGGTTGTCGGGTCGGCAGTAGCAGCGCCAAGTTACCCAGGATAAAGGCCGTGGAAAAGATTCTGGCCCGATTGTGGCCGAGGGTCATGAATGACAGATGGCAGATCGGGCTCAGGAACACCAGGCCGCCCAGTGCTGTCAGTAGCGCCATGGTCGGGCTGCTGGCGATCCAGGTCGCATAGCCGGGAAGTTTAGCCAATGGCCCATCCCAGGAAAAGACCGAAAAGAGCAGCGCACCCAGTACCGCAAAGTTGATCGGTGTCACCGCCAGAGTCAAACCCAGCAGGGTGCGCGCCCCTTTGCTCTCTTTGAGCCGTAAACCACAGAACAAGCCGCCCAACGAGAGGACGACAGTAAAACCGAGCAGCAGCAAAAAGCGTTGCAGGTCGTTGCCTGGGGCCCAGTGCCTGAACAGAAAACTTGAGGCTGAGGCCATGATGATTGCCGCGCCGATGCCGCGCAGAAGCCGAGAAAAAAGTTTACTGTCGTTGAAGCTGAAAACCGATTTTTTCGTTTCGGGTGTAGGTTTTTTCTGCTCAGGTTCTTCGACAATGATGAAATCGGGATAGCTCTGATCGCTCATAACCTCACTCCTGTTCCTGGTGTATTTCTATTGCTGGTCGGTCAGCTGTTTAAGTTCTTCGCGCAATTCCGCATCGTCCTCTTCGACGGCGAATGACTCCTCTAGCGGGTCGCAATCGATGCCACATTCGCCGGTCAGTTCTTTTTCGGTGACCTGCACTTCCCAGCGATCGAAAATTTCATCCAGCTCGCTACTGGTATTGAGGCAACTGTTTTGCATGTTGGTGAGTGCTTCGGCCCGGGATTGCCGGGTGCGCATCAGGTTGCGCTTTTCGGTCAACTCGCTGAGCTTTTCTTCCATGCTGCGGACATCTTTAATCAGCTGCGACTCGACCTGGTTATGTTCGCTGACCCGTTGTTTAAGATGCTTTGCTTGCTGTTCGCAACCTTTGGCGCGGCGCAGGCACTCCACGGCCCGCTGTTCATCGGCTTTAGCGCATTGAACTGCGCGCTCACGCCAGCGATTGACCGCCAGTTCCTCGTCCTGATAGCGCTGGCGAAGCTTTTTCCCATCCTGCTGCACCCGCCCCAGCTGAACCTTTGCTCGTGCTACCGCTTCGCGCGATTCACGCAGGGTACTGTTGATCAGGGCCTCCTGATTTTCGATCTGGCTGACCGCCCAGTCGACTCGAGAAAAAATTCCACTGGTCCAGCGTTTGATTACTTTCATTGTTTGTCTCCTTTGTTTGGTTTGTGGTTTCTGAAAATAATCGCAACCGCCGTGCCAGATTGATGTCCGTTGTTAAGTAGCTGAAAATAAAAAAGATATGGAAGTTATTTGCTGTGGAAATGGATTGGTTTTAGGGCCTGTGAGTACATAATATGGATGACGTCCATGCATTCAATGCATGCCCTTAGGATCCTCGTAGATTATGAGAAAAGCAGCAGGCTCTATTCTGATGCGACTGAATAGTCTGAACGCTGCCAGCTACAGAAAGGGGGGTATAATTGCAGACAGAAACAGCAAGGAGTCAGCCATGCATGGAAGACGAGCGTTATTTTGTGCAACTCTGGCGGTTCTGCTATGCCACTGGCCGCTGCTTGTTACCACAGCTGCAACTGCTGATCGAGCCGCCGAGCGTCTGGCCATGGTTCGCGAGCAGATAGTTGCGCGTGACATAAGCGATCCAACCACCCTGGCTGCATTGCGGCAGGTTCCAAGGCATCTGTTCGTGCCGGCTGACCGAGCCGAAAATGCCTATCGTGATGGCCCGTTACCGATCGGTCATGGGCAGACCATCTCCCAGCCCTTTATCGTTGCTGCCATGACAGAAGTTATCAGGCCCGGGCCGCAGAAAAAAATTCTCGAGATAGGCACCGGTTCCGGATATCAGGCGGCGGTGTTGGCGGCGACCGGCGCTGAGGTGTATTCCATCGAGTTGATTCCGGAGCTGGCCAGTTCCAGCCGTGAAAATCTGCTTCGAGCGGGATATTCTCGAGTCAACTTACGGGCTGCGGATGGCTATCACGGCTGGCCGGAGGCTGCTCCCTTCGATGCGATTGTGGTTACTGCTGCGACCGATTTCGTTCCGCCACCGCTGATCGATCAGTTGGCCGATGGTGGTCGGATGGTGATTCCCGTCGGCTCGCCATTTTTTACCCAGTCGCTGCTTTTGCTTGAAAAGCAGGGCGAGAAGGTTCTCACCACCAACCTGATGCCGGTTCGCTTCGTTCCCTTCCGGAGAGCTAAATGACAGGGTTGGGAACCTTCCGACGGCGGCAACTGGCCATCGCTCTGGTTTCGGCCGTTTTGCTCTGTTATCAATTGGCTCTCCTGCAACAGCTGGCCACCAGCCAGTGGCATCATTTCGCTTATCTGGTGGTTTCGGTCGCTTTGCTCGGCTTCGGTTTGGCTGGAACCCTGCTGGCTTTTGCCCCTGAGTGGTTTGTCTCGCGGTTCGACAGGTTGTTGCCGGTATGTCTGTTCAGTTGTGCGGTCTGTTTACTACTGCCGCAGTTCGCTTCTGGCAGACTGTTCGGCCAGTTCGATTCCTTCCTGTTATTCGTTTCGTATAGCGAAGCGGGCAAGCTGGTGCTGGTGGCGCTGCTATTGCTCTGTCCGTTCACCTGTGGTGCCTTGGCGATAGGTCTGGTTTTTACCGCTGAGACCGAACGGATTGGCAGTTACTATTGCGCTAACCTGCTAGGCTCGGGCATCGGCTGTTGTCTCGGCCTGGCCGGGCTGGAGCTCCTGTTTGCGGAACAGTTGATTCTGGGCTGTGCTTTCCTGGCCTGGTTGGCGGGATGGCTGGTCTTAGCTGGCAAGTGGCAATCCCGAATCCTCTCAGCAGGGATGATCGCTGTTTTACTGGTTGCTGCCAGTCAGTTTCTGCCGCCGCCACAACTTTCACAGTATAAAGATTTGCAGCGCACCCTCGATCTGCCTGAGGCAGAAGTCATCCACCGCAGTCCTGCTGCGGATGGGCAGGTGCATCTGGTTCGCGCACCGCAGTTGCGGAGTGGTTCCGCTGTCAGTTTGAACTGGCGTGAACCCTTACCGCAGGCTTTGGCGGTCTTCAGTAATGGCGACCTGGTTGGCAAAGTCCTCCAGTCTGCTGAGGATAATTCTCCGGATGATGCCAGCACATCGGGATTGCCTTATGCCATATCCCGTCCGGTGAGGGCTCTGATCCTCGGGGCGGGAACTGGGGCGACCGTCAGACAGGCATTGCGGCAGGGCGTTGAGCGAGTGACGGCGGTCGATAGTCGGGTAAACCTGAAAAAATCACTAATGGCAGCAGGGGTAAAGAGTTTTACTCATTTGCTCAGCGATCCCAGGGTCGCATGGCAGACCATTGCGCCGAGGACCTGGCTGGCGCGCAAAACAGAAACTTACGATCTGATTGTGCTGCCGACGGTCGGTTCTTTTGCTGGGGACACAGGACTGTACGCTCTCAATGAACAGCCGCTGCTCACCCGGGAAGGGGTGCAGCAGGCCTATCGTCGTTTGCAACCAGATGGTTTGCTGGCAGTGACGGTCTGGCTCGATTATCCGCCTCGCAAACCACTGCGATTGTTGGCAACGCTGGTCGAAGCACTGGAAGAAGAAGGGGGGCATGCCAGGTCTCAGCTGGTCGCAGTCCGCAGTTGGGGAACTCTGACCTTCTGTTTGAAACGCTCAGCTTTCACTGCAGCTGAACTGGCCAGTTTGCGTGGGTTTGCCGACCGTTGGAGTTTCGATCCAGCGTTGTTGGTCGATTTAGCTCCAGCAGAACGCCAGCGGCACAATCGGTTGCAGGATGCGAATCTTTTGGCCCTGTTCGATCAGGTTCTTTCCTCCGAGCGGCAAAAACTATATCGAGATTATCCGTTTCGTGTCTCCCCGGCAGCTGATGATCGGCCATTTTTCGCGCAATTTCTCCGCTGGACGCATCTGCCGGAGCTTTTAACCCTCTATGGTCAACAGTCCTTGCCATTTATTGAACTGGGGATGATGGTGGCCGGACTGGCAACTTTGGTTCTGTTGCTACTCGCCTTATTGCTGATCATCCTGCCCCTGATCAGATTACCCAGAGGGGAGGGTGGCTTCGCAAATACTTTATTCTATTTCAGCGGGCTGGGGCTTGGCTATATCTGGTTGGAGTTGGTGCTGATCCATATCTACAGCTTTTATTTAGGTCAACCAGTTCTGGCGCTGGCGCTGGTGGTTGGGGTGCTGTTGACAGGTTCCGGTTGCGGCAGCAGATTGTCGGATAAATTGGCAGCGGAGCGACCTGGCCGCTGGGCTGGGCTAGTGGTGTTGTTGATCTGTAGCTACGCTGTTTTGCTGGCACCACTACAGCAGGCGAGTTTGCACCTGGATTTGGCTTTGCGGGTGTTGTTCGGAGGGTTATTCCTGGTGCCGCTAGCTCTGGCAATGGGGCTGCTTTTCCCCCTGGGCCTGCGCCGTTTGTCTCAGTGGCAGCCGGAGCAGGTTCCCTGGGCCTGGGGGATCAACAGCTGCCTGTCTGTCATAGGGGCGGCAGCGGCGACCCTGATAGCGGTTGAGCTTGGTTTTCAGCAGATGCTGTTGTTAGCGGCAGCGGCTTACCTGTTCCCGCTGATTGCAGGCGTTACCAGCAAGTCTGCGGCAACAGATCGTTTCCCTGCCTAAGCTCAGAGAAACAGTTGGTACGCTGGATCATTGCTTTCTTCGACAAAACGATAACCGAGTTTATCCAGGAAGTGGACGAGTTTCTTCTCATCACTGTCGGGGATCTCCAGGCCGATCAGGACCCGGCCAAAATCCCCGCCGAGGGTTCGATAGTGGAACAGTGAAATGTTCCAATTGGCGCCCATATCGGCAAGGAAACGGGCTAATGCTCCGGGCCGCTCTGGAAACCAGAAGCGGAACAGTCGTTCCCGGATCGCTTCCGGGGAGCGGCCGCCGATCATGTAACGCAAGTGGGTTTTGGCCAGCTCATTGCCAGTAAGGTCCAGGTTCTGGTAACCTTCCGTCGTTAACCGCAGTGAGAAGTCC
>CAMYNC010000084.1 GCA_947259685.1 uncultured Desulfuromonadales bacterium
CACTCTGTAGCGTGGTGCCATGTCGTCTCCTCTTCTGGTGACGACAATTATAGCAGAAAATTCATAATTTACGAATTGTTAAGGTTTACATTGTACTAGGATTGTTCCGCATGGCACTGGAACTGTTATAATTTGCATTGGTCGTTGAGCGTATTGTCATCCCAGGAGGCTCCTATGCCATCAATCATCCCCGACTACAGCCCACCTGACTTCTCCTCCGCCCCATTGGGCAACTCTCCTGTCGTGCAGACTGAAATCGCCCCCCAGGATGGGGTGGTGCCGAAGAACTATCATGGCACCTCCAATTATCCAGAGTATGTGCATCTGGGCGACGGTGAATGGCTTTTGGCTCCAGAGAGTCGCATGGATTCGGTGTTGGTGCTGAAAAATAAGCAGCTGGGGGTGGTCGAGGCGCGGCGGGTTAAACAGGGTGACCCGGTGGTGGTTGGCCGCACTGAAAATGGAGAAGAAGGGATCTACGTTCACACCACAGGCTTTGAGCCTCCAGCCAGCGAGGCGACTGATAAGTTCGCTTTTCGCACCCGAGGTACGCGCGAAACTCCATTCTCCCGTTCGTATGACGAGCTTTACAAGGTGCTGCGCCATGATCGCGAGCACGGCCATATCTCCTGGGTTCTCGGACCGGCGGTCGCTTTTGACAAAGACAGTCGCGATGCCATGCAGGGGCTGGTCGAAAACGGTTTTTGTCATTCGCTGCTGGCAGGCAATGCCCTGGCGACGCACGACCTGGAAGCCGCTTATTTTCGTACCGGCCTGGGGCAGGATATCTACACCCAACATCTGAAGCCGATGGGGCATTATAACCATCTGGATATCATCAACGAGATTCGCCGGGCCGGTTCAATCCGTCAGGCAATCGAGCAATTGCAACTGAAGGACGGCATTATTTACGCCTGCGAGAAATACGCGATTCCTTATGTGCTGGCGGGGTCGATCCGCGACGATGGGCCTTTGCCGGAAGTAATCGCCGATGTCTATGCCGCCCAGGATGCGATGCGCGTGCATGCCCGCCAGGCGACCACGGTGATCGCCCTGGCCACCCAACTGCATTCGATCGCTTTTGGCAATATGGTCCCGAGCTACCATGTGTTGGCGGATGGCAGCGTGCGGCCGGTGTTTTTCTACATCGTTGATATGACCGAGTTCAGTGCCGACAAACTGGCCAATCGTGGCTCGGCCCAGGCTGTGGCGATTCTGACCAACGCACAGGATTTTATCGTTAATTTATGGAACAATTTGAAGGGATAATTGGCAACTGCAATTTCAGAATTTTGCATGTAGGTTCGCCCCTACGGGGATCACAGTACCTCTACTGTAACAACGCCATCGAGAGGAGTTCGCGATGGATAAATCGATCCGCATCATCGGCGTTCCGATCGACCTGGGGCAGGACCAACGCGGGGTTGATATGGGTCCGAGCGCGATCCGCTATGCCGGACTGTCAGCACGCCTGAAAGCTTTAGGCTACAAACTGCATGACGCTGGCAATCTCTACGTGCCGGTGCGCGATTCGTTATTCGGTCCGGATGGCGGCAATTTTCTGCCGTCAATTCAGCAGGTCTGTCAATCTGCCTATGATGCCGCCAGCCAAGCGGTGATTGATGGAGATATCCCCCTATTCCTCGGTGGCGACCATTCGCTGTCGATTGGTACCATTGGCGGTGTGACGCATCGCGAGCCTGCCGGGGTGATCTGGGTGGATGCCCACGGTGATGCCAATTCGCCAAATTCTTCCCCTTCGGGCAATGTGCATGGCATGCCGGTGTCCGTCTTGATGGGGGAAGGCTTCCCGGAATTGGTGAATATCGGCCGTCCCGGCGCCAAGCTGGAAGGTCGCGACCTGGTGATGATCGGAATCCGTGATCTCGATACCGGCGAGCGGCAATGGCTGAAACAGAGCGGCATCAAAGTTTACACCATGCGCGATCTGGATGAACGGGGGATGAGCGCCGTCATCCGCGAAGCCCTGCAGTGTCTGGAACACCGCAGCCGCCTACATGTGAGCCTGGATATGGACAGCCTTGATCCGAACACCGCCCCCGGTGTCGGGACCCCCTCGCCGGGTGGGTTGAATTATCGCGAGGCACAACTGCTAATGGAGATTATCGCCGACAGCGGCAAGCTTTGCGCGGCCGATATCGTCGAAATCAATCCGATTCTCGATCATGAAAACCGCACCGCGCGGATGGCTGTGGATTTGGCTGCTTCACTGTTCGGCAAGAGTATTTTGTAAGTTGTCCTCGCTGGGTCGGCTACTCTGTCGACGAGGGTCGCAGTCGGAGAATTCGACCGCTGTCGGTGGACAGGTAGAGCCAGCCTTCGGGACTTTCGACCAGAGCGCGGATTCGTTCGCCGAGTGGTTCCAGCAGCCGCTCTTCGGCCACAGCGTTTCCTTGTGGATCAAGGCTGACCCGATTTAGATGGGTCAACTTCAGCGCGCCGCTGAATAAATCACCTCGCCAATTGGGAAAGGCTTTTCCGGAATAGAGCAGCAAGCTGCCAGGTGCAATCGAAGGCACATAAACCTTCACCGGATTTTCCATCCCCGCTTTTTGCTTCCCTTCACCGACCATCATCGGACCCCAATATTCCTTGCCGTGGGAGACCACCGGCCAGCCGTAGTTGCCTCCAGCTTTGATCAGATTGATCTCGTCGCCGCCGCGCGGCCCGTGCTCGATGGCCCATAATCTCTGATTCAGCACATCATAGGCTAACCCTTGGGGGTTGCGATGACCGTAGCTATAGATCTCTGGCAAGGCATCAGCTTGTTTGATAAACGGATTGTCTGCCGGCAGGCTGCCGTCAAGATGAACCCGCAGGACCGAGCCGGAGTGGGTTGACAGATCCTGCCCATTGGGGCGAACCCCGCGGTCGCCAACGCTGAAGAACAGGTGTCCTGCACCGTCAAAGGCGATACGGCTGCCGAAGTGTCGGCCGGTGTCGGAGGCGGACCGGGTCACCAGCAGGTCCTGCCAATCCGCTAGTTGCTGATCTGCCAGTTTGGCCCGGGCCAGGGTGGTGACCAGTTGCCCTTGTTGGTTTTTGCTGTAGGTGAAATAGATCCAGCCGCCGGGCCGGTAGTCAGGGGGCAGGGCAACATCCATCAGTCCCCCCTGTCCCTGGGCCTTGATTGCCGGGCCGCCATTTAATGTGTTGAGCTTGCCGGTGTTGAGATCCAACAGTTGAAAACCTCCCTGGCGCTCGGTAATCAGCAATTGCTGCGGGGAAACAAAAACCATTCCCCAGGGGATGCCCAGACCTTGTGCGATCTGCTCAACTTGAAATTCATTGCCGGCGCTACTGCCCCTCAACAATGTCTCTGCGGTTACGGATTGAATGATAAAAAGGCTGAGCATGTATAGGATTAGCAACAGTTTAAGCATGACGGACTCCTGCAAAATAAAATAATTTTCGCATAACAAGAATAGCGGCCGCTGGCGTCGCTGGCAAACCCGCTGAGTGGTATCAATCTTAGGGGAAGGGCTTTTTTTGGTGGCAACAATAAAATTAGTCCAAGAACATTGACCTTGGCTAACTATTCGGGTAGGTTTTTCTTTTTGCTCATTTCGTTTCAGGCAAGTAGAAACCAGAGTCATGCGGATACCGATGAATCCGATCTGCGAACAATTTGCTCGCCTTGGCCGGCAGCTCAGCGTCGGCGTCGTTAAGAAATTTCTTCTATAGGGGGACGGTATGCTTAGGCAGATCCTCATCGTGCATCGCTCGGAAGCCGTTTTGAGTGCCCTTAACAAGGCCATCAATGCCAATCTAAGTGATGCCGCAGTGTTCACGGCGGAATCTTTGCCGGCAGCGATCGAGACGGCAAAAATGTTTAATATCCACCTGATACTTCTCTCCCCGATGATAGCGGAGGAGTCTTTGGTCGATATTTATCACCAAATGCAACCGGCCTCGGCCGAACAGCCGATCCCGGTGTTGCTTCTCACCGAGGGGGGCAAGACCGAGGAATTCGATGCTGCTTTCGAAGCCGGGGTCGCTGGCTGCATCGAACTGGCGACCGATGCCAACACTCTGTGCCAAGGGATCGATCGGATCTGCTGCCCGAAACGCCTCAGAGAGGCCAGGCGATATAGTCTTCCACACACCCAAATCCAACTGAGCCAGGCAGGCTGCAAGCTGTCCGGTAAAGTCATCAATATCAGCGAAGGCGGGCTCTTGTGCCAGCTAAATGACCCCTTGAGGTTTGACTGGGCACTGCCGTCGGACTTGACTTTGATATTTAATCTCGATGGCGCGCAGACAAAAATTCCGCACATGCAAGGCCTTCCGGCCAATTTGAATGTTGTGCGTTCCCATCCCGACTATTCTCCAGCGGTGATTCGGGTTGCCTTCCGATTTGTCGAACGTTCTGAAGAGTCAGTAAAACAGCTCAATGATATTTTTATCAGTTACGGCCTGGAAGAAGAACTTTTCTAGGCCGAGTGCTCTCACCACTTCTGAAGTCTTATACAAAACGGCAGACGTTATTTTGGATATCTACCGTTTTGATTTAACCGGCGTTACTGATATTTTTCACCCAGTCCCTTTTTGTTGATCTTGCCGACGCTGGTTTTGTCGATCGCCTCGACAAATAGAACTTTCAGCAGCACCACTCTGTTTGGAGATGATCCCATTATCAATCTAGCTGCGAATATGTTGCAGCAGGTCTTCCACTTCCAGTGATGAAATCCACTCGCCGCTGATATTTAGAACATCCTTGATCCGGTCGGTAATCTGGCGGGGGTGGAGAGATAGCAAGGCTTGATGCTTGAGGCGGTTGATTCATCCAGGCTAGAATGACGCTCCCCTTTTCCGGAGGCTTGAGATGAAACTGCCCGCACCCCTGCTTGAAGGAATCTTGCTCCGCCGCTACAAGCGGTTTTTTACCGACATTGAACTCACCGATGGCACAGTCGTGACCGCGCATACCCCAAATACCGGGAGCATGAAACAGTGCGCGGTACCGGGGCATCAGGTGCTGATCTCTAAAGCGGATGATCCGAAACGCAAGCTGAAGTACACCCTGGAATTGATCCGGGTTGGCGACTATTGGGTCGACACCCATACCCAGCGCACCAACCGGCTGGTGGAAGAAGCCCTGCGCTCTGGGTGGATTGAAGAGCTGACCGGCTATAAGCTGACCCCGGAATACAAGATCGGCGATAGCCGGATCGATTTTCTTCTGGAACAAGCCGAGCAGAGGGTGCTGGTCGAGGTGAAAAATGTCACCCTGATTAACGCTGAATCAACCGCCTGCTTTCCTGATGCGGTGACCACTCGGGGGCAGAAACATTTGCGCGAACTGCTGGTAGCGAAACGGCAAGGCTACCGGGCAGTGATCTTCTTTCTTGTGCAACGCGGCGAAGCGACCGAGTTTGCTCCGGCCGACGAAATTGATCCCGTTTATGGGGAACTATTGCGCGAGGTGGTTGTCGGTGGGGTTGAGGCCTTGGCGTATAAGACAGTTGTGACGCCGCAGGAGAACCGGGTTGGGGAGCAGATTCCGGTGGTCTTGTGATGGTCAGTTTGACCGCAGAGGGCGCTGAGAAAACCGCTCAATCAGGCAAGGCCTGAAGCCTCTATAAGGGCCAGTGAAAAAATACTCTCTGCGTCCTCTGCGCCCTCTGCGGTAATTTTTTTTTGGAGAATTAGATGCGCACTGTCGGCCTGATCACCGAATACAATCCTTTCCATAACGGCCATCTGCATCACTTGCAGCAAAGCCTCACGCTCGCTGATGCCGAGGTCTCGGTGGCGGTCATGAGCGGGAATTTTTTGCAGCGGGGTGAACCTGCGCTGGTCGATAAATGGCTGCGTACCGAGACCGCTCTGGCGGCGGGGGTGGATCTTGTCATTGAACTGCCGTTTCCCTGGGCCTGCAACAGTGCGCCTTATTTTGCGCTGGGTGCGGTGCAAGCTTTGAATGCTCTGGGAGGCATAGATGCGCTCTGCTTCGGCAGTGAAGCAGGGGGGCTGTGCTTGCTGCAAACGGCTGCAGAGCTTTTGCAGCGGCATCGCCACACTATTAAGGAGAAGACCGCGCAGTTGCTCCGGCAGGGAATAAATTTTCCAACCGCGCGCGCCCAGATAATCACAGAGTTCTGCGGCGACCCGCAACTTGGGCAGGTTCTCGCCCAGCCGAACAACATTCTTGGAATCGAGTATCTGCGAGCGTTGAGGGAAACTGGCTCAGCCATTGAACCGCTGACGATTCAGCGGATCGGGGCCGGTTATCACCAGCATGAAGCGGTGGGGGCGATCGCCAGTGCCACTGGAATCCGGGCGATGCTGGTCGCCGAGGAAAAGGTTTCGGCTTATCTGCCGGCGGCGGTTCAGCAGATTCTGCAGGCGGCTCTCGACTCGGGTCAACAGAGTTCAGAAGAACTCTTCCTGCGCTTGCTGATAGCTCGAATTAACCTGGGGGCTGAGTCGTTGACAGGCATTTATCAAATCGAAAATGGTTTGGAAAATCGTCTGGCAGAGAAAGCGGCTGAGGCCAGTGTCTATAAAGATTTTGTCAGTGACTGCAAATCGCGGCAGCTGACCCGCACGCGGATTCAGCGCAGTCTCTGCTATCTGCTCAATGGGGTGGGAAAAGAGTTGCTGCAAACAAGCCTGCAGCGGGGACCGCTCTATCTGCATCTGCTCGGCTGCAACCCGAAGGGGGAGCGGTTTCTCGCCCGCTATCGCAAAGAGTTTACCCTGCCGGTGGTTAACAACTACTCGCGGATATATCCGCAACTGAAAAAATGGTACGGGGTTGAAAGCGCTGAATATCGGCTGGCTGCAGAGCAGCTGGAGTTGGAGCTGCGCGCCACCCGTAACTACACCCTGCTGATGAAAAGCTGGCCAGGTGGGCAGCGCAATCAGGATTTTTACCAAGCACTGCGCAGGAATTCAGTCAAAATATAATTAGGCCGGTTAGACATCCCCATCCGGCAGGAAGATCCGGACTTCAACCCGGCGATTGGCTGCCAGACCGGTTTTTTTGCCGCTACTGGGGATCATTTTGCTCGCACCATAGCCATAGCGGATAAACATGTTGGCCGGCAGGCCGGTTTCATTCTGCAGGAAAACAGCGACGTTGTAGGCTCTGGCCTGGCTGAGCTGCTGATTGGTGATGTACTCATAATCGTTGACAATCCGGCGGCGGTCGCAATAACCCTCTACCAGAATTATTTTGATGCTTTGCTGCTTGATTTTTCCCGCAAGTTTTTTCAGTTTGCTGAGCTCCTGGGCGCTGAGTTTGGCCGATGCGGTCTCGAAATGTATCAGGGTCGGTTCACTCAGGAGTTTCTCTGCATAGCTGAGACTGCTGGCAAACAGCAGCAGGAGCAGTGCCGCAGAGACAGTCCGAACATTGAGTAGGTGACAGTTCAGCTTCATTTCATCCTCTCCTTATTGATTTTTCTCCAGAATCAAATTTGGCAGTTCATCGCTATCATCATGTTTGACCGGCAAGTGCGAGGCCAGCAGATCGCCGCAACGCTCCACTGCCTCGCAGATTGCGCTGCAGGCATCATTTGCTTTTAGTCCCGCGATGATGATGGCAACAATATCATCCCAGGTGTGTTCAGGCACCTGTTCATTGATCCCGCTGTCGGCAAGCACCTGCACACGGTGCTCAAAAAGTGAGATCATAATCAGGATACCGGTTCGGTCACGGGTTTCGTGCAGCCCCAATTGCAGAAAACTGACCATGGCTTTTTCTTTGACTTCGGCAGTAAACTCATCCGGGTGAATCAGCTTGCGCTTTAAGCCCGGCAAGCGTCGGATCAACTGCTGGTAGATAAAATAAGTGCCAATAAAGGCCGGCAGGAACACCCAGATCGAGGATTCGCCGAATAACCAACTGATCAGCAGACCTGTGGCCAAAGCCAGGGTGCCGCTGCCGATCAGTTCGGCGCGGGGATATTCATATGAGCTGTCGACCACCATTGGGACGATCTCGCTGCTGGTTTTGGTTTCAGCGGCCCTGACGGCCGCTTCGATTCTGTTCTGTTCGTCTTTCGTGAAGAACTCACTCGCTGATTTCATTTCGACCCCATTCTTTGTGCTCTAAAACTCTTTACCAGCCGCCGGAAGCGCCACCGCCGCCCCCGCCGCCACCGCCTCCGGAAAATCCACCACCGCCGCCGAAGCCGCCACCAAAACCGCCGCCACCGAAGGGCGGACCGCCGATATAGGGACCGCTACGACGGGAGCGGTGCCCCCGCCGGCCGCTGAGCCGGGCGAGGAGCGGGCCGAAGAAAAGGAACAGGAAAATCAGGCCAAAAGGACTGGTGCGCTTTTTTTTCTTTTTGCTGCTTCCGGTTCCCTGGTATTCACCGCGGACCGCTTCAGCCATGGCCACCACGCCGGAGACGACACCGCCATCAAAATCGCCCTGTTTCAGCCGCGGGCTGATTTCGTTGTCGATGATACGGCCGGCGAGCAGATCGGTGAGTCGCCCTTCAAGGCCGTAACCGACCTCAATGCGGATTTTGCGCTCCTGTTTGGCAAGCAGCAGCAAGGCACCGTTGTCTTGGCTTTTCTGCCCGACACCCCAATCGGTTAATACCTGTAAGGCGTATTCTTCAAGGATTTCCCCGTCGAGAGTTGGAATCGTCAAGACGACGATCTGGGTTGAATCGCTCTTTTCGAAATCGCGCAGAAACTGCTCCAGCTTCAGCACCGTGGTCTGCGAGAGGATCCCGGCCCGGTCATTCACATAGCCTGTGGCTTGGGGAACATCCAGGGCCGCAACCTGCCCACAGAGAAACAGCAGCAGGAAGCAAATCAGGAACAATCGCATCAAAACTTGACCTTCGGAGCTTCAGCCGCGCCAGCTTCGGCCTTGAACGGCTCTTTACGTTCCAGATTGAGCAGAAACTTATTGGTCAAGCTGTTAGGAAAAGTGCGAATCGAGGAGTTGAAGGTCTGGACCGTAGTGTTAAAACGCTGACGTGCGACGTTGATGCGGTTTTCAGTTCCCTCCAGTTGGTGCTGCAGGTCGAGGAAATTCTGATTGGCCTTCAGGTCCGGATAGCGCTCGACGACCACCATCAGCCTGGACAGGGCGCTGGTCAGTTGTCCTTGCGCTTGTTGGAATTGCTGCAGCAGGGCAGGGTCACCAAGCTTGTCGGCAGAAATGTTCATCTGTCCGACCTTGGCGCGGGCGTTGGTGACCTCGGTCAGGGTTTCCTTTTCGTGGGCCGCATAGGCTTTGACCGTTTCGACCAGGTTGGGGATCAGGTCGGCGCGGCGTTGGTAAGTGGCTTCAACATCACCCCAGGCGGCGAAAACCGCCTCCTCGTTCTGTTGAATGGTGTTGTAGCCGCAGCTGTTTAAAAACAGACCGGCAAAAAGCAGAGTCAGTAACAAGCGGATGTTCATAGTTTCCTCCAATAGTCAGTTAATCGTGGGCGTTCATTAGATTGCACAGTTTAGCATATTATAAGTACGGGAGATCCTTCTGGCGCATGTTTTGAACGCTCGATATTATTCCGGCATCGCCGATGGGCGTGGCGCTTTGTCGATTTTTTCGATTGTGGGCAGCTCCTTGCTGCTCTCCGCGCCCAGTTCCTTGAACTTGCGGGCGGTCACCAGGACGCGGCTGTCAAGGGAGGCCATCCCATTGTTGTAGCTGTCAACGGCGCGTTCCAGACCTTTGCCCATCAAAGTGAAATGTTGTCCCAGGGTTGCCAGGCGATCATAAAGTTCGCGGCCGAGTTGACTGATCACTGTGGCGTTTTCGGTCAGTTGTTCCTGGCGCCAGCCGTAGGCGACGGAGCGAAGTAGGGCAATCAAGGTGGTCGGTGTGGCCAGCAAGACCTTACGATCCACGCCGGCTTCAATCAAGCTCGGATCCTGGGCCAGGGCGGCAGAAAAGAAGGTTTCCCCGGGAAGGAACAGGACAACGAACTCCGGGGTGGGTTGAAACTGCTCCCAGTAATTTTTGGCCGAGAGTTTTTGCAGGTGATCGCGGATCTGGCGGGCATGCCGGGCCAGGCAATTTTTGCGTTCGATATCATTTTGGGCCTCAAGCGATTCCAGGTAGGCCTGCAGCGGAGCTTTGGAATCGACAACAATGTTGCGGCCGTTTGGCAGCTTGACAATCATGTCGGGGCGCAAGCGGCCACTATCTGCGGTTTCCTGCTCAGCAAAATCGCAGTAGTTGAGCATGCCGGCCAGCTCAACCACCTTACGTAGCTGAATTTCTCCCCAACGACCGCGAACCGCCGGGGTGCGTAAAGCTCGCACCAGGTTGCCAGTCTCTTTTTCCAGGCTGGTCTGGCTGGTCAGCAGCGACTTCAGCTGTTCATCAAGACGAGAATAAGCGCCGCTGCGGGCCTGTTCCAGCTGCTGGATCTTGCCGTCAACCTGCTGCAGCGATGCTTCCAGCGGTTTGACCAGCTGGTGAATCGCCTGCTGGCGAGTTTCCAGATCGCCTTTGGCTTGTTGCTGATAGCTATCCAGGGTGGTTTTGGCCAGGTCGAGAAAACTCTGATTATTGGCCGCGAGCGCCTCAGCCGAAAGTGCGCGAAACGCCTGCTCACTCTGCTGGCGGTTCTCCTCCAGCAGCATCAATTTTTCCGCGGTCGCATTACGTTCGCTGTTCAGCTGGGCCGAAAGGCCGGCAAGTTGTTGCAACAGCGTTTCTCTTTCTCCGCGGTCATTAAGCACTTGTTGCTGCAGCGGTCTGCACACCTGTAAGCGGCCGATCAGCCAGCCGCAGAGCAGGCCGAGGCTCAGGGCGCAGCCAAGCAGAATCCAGGTTTCATTGGCCAATGTCACGGCACTTGTCCTCTTAGAGTAAAGCCAGAAAGATATTGTTGAATCGACGACACGATAGCAGAGCGACTGAGCATCGACAAGAGCGGGATTGCCAGATCCGATTGATCCGATAAAATAGAAATACTGCAATTTTCCGTTATTTCTACAGGAGGAGCTGATGGGTAAGTTCAATTTCGACCTCTGCCAGCAGTTGACCGCTGGGATGGTGGAGGAACTCTGTAGAAGAAGACGAGGTCCGGAAGTTCTGTTGGCCGAAATTCACCGGGTTGCTGAAGAGGCTGAACAGTTTCTCCGCCAGCGGTCGGAAGATGAGCGCGGGCTGATTGATTGCGGCCCCGGCTGTGGCAGCTGCTGTGTCGTGAATGTTTCGACGCTGATTCCCGAAGGACTGGCGATTGTTCGCTATTTACGCGCCTTGAAAGAAACCAGCCGGCAGCAGGTCGTTGAAAGGTTGGAGAAGCTCTGGAAGGCGGTTCGTGGCCTGGATGATGAAGAGCGGATGTTTTTGCGCCGCAGCTGCGCTTTTCTGGATGCACAAGGCGTTTGTCAGATCTACCCTGTCCGCCCGCTGCTGTGTCGCAGTATAACCTCAACCGATGCCGAGAGCTGCAGGCAGGCACTGGTAGATCAGGTGTTTGGTGCAGAAACAGGAGTGTTGATGCATTTGTTTCAGCAGCAACTCTACGAAACCCTCTTTTCCGGGATTGCCGCTGGCCTGGAAAAGGCAGGGCTTGATGGGCGCAGTTTTCAGCTGAGCGGGTTGGTTCGCTATCTGCTGAGAAATCCACAGGTCGAGCCGGAACTGCTGGCTGGCAAACAACTCAGCTGGCAGGAAATCTACTAAACTGTTCACCTGGCTCAACCGATTTCAGGTATAGGTAAAGTAGAGTCCCAGACCGGCACAGGATAGCAGTAGGCAGAGCACCAAAGTGCTGCGAATGTAATCGTTTTTGCGTCGTCGTCGGCGGCTGTTAATCACCAGCCCGAGGATACTGGCCAGGCTGCTGAGTGCTAGCAAAATAGCAATATAATCGACCAGCAGCATATCCCAATGCTGGCGTCGATATATATTCACCCGGTAGAAGCGGTCGAAAAAAGTTTCCACTTCGGGTTTGGCAACCGCCGTGATGCAGATTGCCGCGAACAGGGCGGTTGCTGCCGCAGCGTTCGACCAGGTTAACAGCCGTAACAACAGATCAGGGCCTTTACGACGCTCTTTGTACGGTCTGACCATATTCTTCACTCTGACAGGCTTCGGTTCTGAATTAAAATGTGCTAGGATGAGCGGAAAAAAAAATACTGGTTAAGGTAAACTGGAATCATGGCAAGTAACACGGGCAACAAAACCCAAACCAAGCAAAAGACCGAAGTGCAGGTGGCTACGCCACCGCTCTTTAAAGTGATGATGCACAACGATGATTATACCACCATGGAATTTGTCATCGAGGTGCTGCGGGATGTTTTTCGCAAGTCGGCGACCGAGGCCGAAAAGATTATGCTGACCATTCATTTTCAGGGGGTTGGTCATTGTGGCACCTTCCCCTATGCAATTGCCGAAACCAAGGCCGATCAGGTTCGCCTGCGGGCTCGGAAATCCGGTTTTCCACTGCGTTGTTCCCTGGAGGAGGCTTAAGGAACGGTGGCCGAGATGTTTAATCAGGATGTCCAGATAGCTTTTACCCTGGCGGTTCGCGAAGCGCAGCGCCGCCGGCACGAATATTTGACCACCGAACATGTGCTCTATGCACTGCTGTTCGAGGGGGTTGGACAGCAGATTATCAGCGCCTGCGGCGGCGATATCGACGGGCTGAAACAGCTGCTGGAGAACTTTTTCGATATGCACCTTGAGCACCTGCCGGAAGGTGTCGAGGATGATGAGGTTCCCCGCCAGACCCTGGCGTTGCAGCGGATGCTCCAGCGCACGGTGCTGCATATGCAGGCTTCCAACCAGAATGAAGTCGGGGTTGGCGATCTGCTAGCAGCGATTCTGGAAGAGGAAAACTCCCATGCCTGCTTCTTTTTACAGAGCCAGGGGATCGAGCGGGTCGATCTGCTCGACTATATTTCGCACGGTCAAGCGGCTGGAAATGGTGCCGAAGAGCCGGAAGAGAGACCTTCCGCAGAGCCTGGCCAGGGGGAGCGCAGCAAACCGAAACCGCAGCAGAATGATCCGCTGAAATCTTTCACCATTGATCTGATCGAGCGGGCCAAGGCGGGCAAAATCGATCCGCTGATCGGCCGTGGGCAGGAACTTGAACGGACCATTCTGGTGCTTTGCCGCCGGCGGAAAAACAATCCGATCTTTGTCGGCGAGCCGGGGGTCGGGAAAACTGCCATGGCTGAAGGGTTGGCGCTGCGGATTGCCGAAGGCTCGGTGCCGGAAATTCTCAAACAGAGTGAAATTTTTACGCTTGATATGGGGGCGCTGCTGGCGGGAACCAAATTCCGCGGCGATTTTGAAGAACGCCTCAAGGCGGTAGTGTCGGAATTGCAGAAACGCGAGCATGCGATTCTGTTCATCGATGAAATCCATACCATTGTCGGCGCCGGCGCGACCAGCGGCGGCTCGCTGGATGCGTCCAATATTCTTAAGCCGGCCTTGGGCTCTGGGGAGCTGCGCTGTATCGGTTCAACCACCTATGAAGAGTACCGCAACCTGTTCGACAAGGACCGGGCGCTGTCACGCCGTTTTCAGAAGATCGATCTGCACGAACCGAGTAGCGAAGAGGCGTTGGAAATTCTCAAAGGGTTGGCCTCCCGGTATGAGCAGCACCATCAGGTCAGCTACGCAGAAGAGGCTTTGGAATCGTCGGTACAGTTGGCGGTCAAGCACTTGCCGCAGCGGCAGTTACCCGACAAGGCGATCGATGTTATCGACGAAGCTGGCGCCCAACAGCGGCTTGACGGTCTGCTGAAAAAGCCGATCGGCATTGACGAAATCGAGCGGGTGGTAGCGCGCATGGCGCGGGTTCCGATCCGTACCGTTTCCGGCAGTGATCGGCAGCGGCTGCGCTATCTGGAGCGGGATCTCAAACGGGTGGTGTTCGGCCAGGAACCGGCGATCGAAAGCCTGGTCAAGTCGATTCACCGTTCGCGGGCCGGTCTTGGCCATCCCGACAAGCCGGTTGGTTCGATGCTGTTTACCGGCCCGACCGGAGTCGGTAAAACCGAAGTGGCCCGGCAGCTGGCGATGCAGTTGGGGGTAAAATTCTTGCGCTTCGACATGAGTGAGTATATGGAGAAACACTCGGTGGCAAGACTGATCGGCGCGCCTCCCGGTTATGTCGGTTTCGATCAAGGCGGACTGCTCACTGAAGAGATCAGCAAGAATCCCTACTCGGTGCTGTTGCTCGATGAGATCGAAAAGGCTCACCCTGACCTGTTTAATATTTTATTGCAGGTGATGGATCACGGCACCCTGACCGATAACAACGGCAAGGAAGCTGATTTCCGCAATGCCATTCTGATTATGACCAGCAACATCGGCGGTCGAGATATGAATGTGGTGCCGATCGGTTTCGGCAGCCGGACCGCGGCCGCACCTAAAAATGCTGTGGAAAAGGCTTTTTCACCGGAATTTCGCAACCGACTTGATGCGACGATTCATTTCGCATCGCTGGATGAAAAAGTCATGCTGCAGGTGGTAGATAAATTCATCGCCGAGCTCTCGGCACAATTGGCGGAGCGGGAGGTGCAGGTTCAACTTTCTGCCGCTGCGCGTAAAGAACTGGCCAAGCGCGGTTACGATCCGCTCTTCGGTGCCCGGCCGCTCGGCCGCTTAATCCAGACCGAGCTGAATGATCCACTGGCGGAAAAAATCCTCTTTGGTGAACTGCGAAAAGGCGGTCAAGTGAAGGTCGGTTGCAAAGCCGGCAAACTGACCTTCCGTTTTAACTGATCTCTCCTGGATGCCTTGCTACCAGCTGGATGACGACCTCTGGTTTCCGCCGATTGAAGCGGCCGAAGACTACGGGCTGCTGGCGGTCGGCGGGGATCTTTCAGCTAAGCGTCTGTTGCTGGCTTATAGCCTCGGCATCTTTCCCTGGTTTAATCCGGGAGAGCCGATTCTCTGGTGGTCGCCTGACCCACGCTGTGTTCTGTTTCCTTCGCAACTCCATATTTCCCGCTCCCTGAAACGTTTTCTGGGTAAGCAGCCCTTTCGCATATCGGTTGATGAGAATTTTGCGGGGGTCGTTTATTGGTGTCGCCGGTTGCGCGCCGAAATGGACGGCAGCGGCACCTGGATTACTCCCGAGATGCAGCAGGCCTATATTGAACTGCACCGACTCGGATTTGCTCATTCCGTTGAATGTTGGCAAGGGGATGACCTGGTTGGGGGCATTTATGGGGTCTGCCTGGGGCGCTGTTTCTTTGGTGAATCGATGTTCAGCCGCCTCCCTAATGCCTCAAAGGTCGCCCTGGTCAGTTTGGTGCAGCACCTGGAAAAGAAGGGCTTTACCCTGCTCGATTGCCAACAGACCACTGACCACCTGCTCAGTATGGGAGCGCAGGAGATCGCCCGGCGTGATTTTCAGGAACAGCTGCGTATGGCCGAAGTCACGCCGTACGGCCCTTTGGTCAGTCGCTTTTAACGCAGCTTTGGTCACCGATTTGACAGGCCGTAATCTCTGGATAAACTTCTACAGTTGCCTTGTCTGTCGATCAATTAGGGAAAACTCGAATCAAGCAGGAGGAATCTGTCATGTCTGATGTTGCTGGAAGCAAAACCGAAAAGAATCTGCAGGAAGCCTTTGCCGGAGAGTCCCAAGCCAACCGAAGCTATCTGGCCTTCGCCGCCAAGGCGGAGCAGGAAGGGTTGACTCAGGTCGCGAAGCTCTTTCGTGCGGCCGCTGCTGCTGAAACTGTCCATGCCCACGCGCATTTGCGTGCGCTGGGCGGGATTAAGGATACGCCAGAAAACTTGCAGGCGGCAGTTGGCGGTGAAACCCACGAATTTACCCAGATGTATCCGCAGATGATTGCCGATGCCGAAGCAGAGGGTTTGTCGGATGCCCTGCGCAGTTTCAAATTCGCCAACGCGGTTGAGAAGGTCCATGCCGATCTGTATCAGAACGCTCTCGATAACCTGGGGAACAATAAGGTTGTTGATTACTATGTCTGCAAGGTCTGCGGTAACACCCTGGAAGGACCTCCATCAGGGCCTTGTGCGGTTTGCGGAGCTGGGCCGGTCGCCTTTAGTAAAATCGATTGATTTTCTTTGCGTTACCCTGAATCAGTGAGTAAACGGTGGATGAAGAGTGCAAGTGCTTGGATTGAATGAGTGATGCAAAAATCTGAGCTGCACCCAAAGGTTCAGCGGTGATTTTTGCAGTGCTCAGGCAATTGCGGTCAAAAAACGGGATCATGACGCTACCAAGGCCGGATTTTCTTTGGAAAATTCGGCCTTGGTCGTAGTTCAACCGCAGTTTATTGCAGGTTCAGCAGCTTTTCCCCTTCATGCGATTGGGCAACCTCTTGAAGGGTTTGCAGTACCTGCTGGTCATACCAGGAAGCATTTTGGGTAAAAATTTCCAGGATCTCTTGCTTCGGTCTGGCGGGACGATAAGAGCGTGGTTTGACCATGGCGCAGAAACTGTTGGTGACGGCAAGAATCCGGGCCGGTAGATCGATTTCATCCCCCTTGAGGCCCTGGGGATAGCCACTGCCATCCAAATGTTCATTCATCTGGTAGACCGCCTGGTAGATTGGTAGCTCGAAGTCGATTTCGCGGAGCACGTTTGCTGCATGCTCAACATGTTGTTCCACCTGCTGTTTTTCTTCTTTGCTGAGGGTTGTCGGTTTGTTAAACAGCTGCGGATCGATAAACATTTTACCGATCTGCGAGAGGTAGGCAGCGGTTTCCACTGTGGCAATCACCTCATCCGAAGCGTTCATGCTTTTGGCGATCAGCCGCGAGAGACCGCACATCAGGCGTGAATGCCCGGCAAGGTAAGCATCCTTGAGTTCGATAGTTTTCACCAAGGCTTCAATCGCTTGACGGACCACCCGCTGGTTGCGGTCCTGCTCTTCCACCAGTTCGGTGATGTCCCGGTAGAGGGAAATGATTCCTTTGAGTTTGCCCTGCTTATCTTTGTAGGGGACTTTGGAGATCCGCAGATGATGCAGTTTTGATTGCAGATAGATCTGCTCCCGATGGGTCGTCTGCTGATGTTTTTCGATCACCAGGTTATCCGAGGCTTCCAGCCGCTTGGCGGTGTCGTAGCCGAACAGGGCGACATCATCCAGGCCAACAATGTCTTCCGGTTGCCGGCCAATGGCGTTAGCAAAGGCGGGATTGACATACTGATAAAGGCCGCGATTGTCTTTCAGCCCGATATATTCGGCCAGGTTGCCGTTAATGCCATCGAGCAGTTCGTGCTGGGCTTCGATTTTTTCCGCCAGGTCGCGAAAGCGAACGGCCTGGTTGTGGTTCTCGACCCCAATCATTCGCCACCAAAAGGCCCCCAGGGTGATCCCCATCAACAGCACCACCATGCCTGCGAGGCTCATGGTGATCCGGCGAAAATGACTCAGCGGCGCCAGGGCAGTTTTTTTCTCCGCTTCCACCAGCACCCACCAATCCAGCTCAGGGACTTTGCTGCCGATCGATAGGACCGCTTTCTGGCCGTTGATTTCATTCCGCTCAGCATAGGGAAGCTGGTTCGCTTCTCCCAGGTTCAATGGTTGACTGATTTTACTCAACTCACCGGGAAGCCAGGGAGTGAGTTCTTCGAACCCGCGCGGCGATCTTTGTAGCAAGCGGATTCTTTCCCCTTTGTCCGACAAGGGTGAGGCGACCAACAACTCATTGATTTTTCCTGAGACGAGTTTGGTCAGTTGCAGTACTGCCACCGGCGCAGGGTTACCGTCTTCGGCCAACGGCGGCAGGACCGGCAGATAAATCTGTAGACTCAGACCGTTGCCGGTTTGGCTGACGGCGGAAAACTGCGGCCGGTTTTTCTGCAGGGTTTGCTTTGCCAGCTGCATCTGCGTCTGGTCGAGGGGGTTGGTATTGGCATCTGTGGCGATAAATGACTGGCCTGAGCGGTTGATCACCCGGCCGGATATAAAGCCGGCGTAATGGGTAAACTCGTTCAGCAGGTTCTGCATCATTGGCAGTTGGGCGGCCAGTTGATGTGCTTCTGGACTTATTTTCAGGTTGTCCGGAGTCAGGGCAGCGGTCAACAGCAGCGAAAGGTCCTCTTCAATCAGGTCGATTTCAGCAGCATAGAGACGAAACAGTTCCGACTGGGTGACCCGGTCAGCCTGCTTGACCTGACCGGACAACCAGGTAGAAATGACCTCGCTGCGACCGACGGATTGCAGTTCCAGGCGTTTATTCAGTCCATCTAGCAGCTCATCTGTCCTTCGTTGCAGGCTCCACTGCACCAGCAGTGCCGCGCAGACTGTCGCGATGAGTATAAAGCCGAGGCCGATCAGCAATCCCCGGCGGGTCTGGCTGGTCGCTACGCTGCTTCCAAGCTGGGCCTGATCCGAGTACATCTGCGATGAGGTTGATTGTCCCTGCATGCCTTGCCCCTTTTAGTGTTGCGGTAACCTTGGCGCGGGGCTGACCAGTTGGCCGTGAGCCCAGCGGTAGTGTTCGTTAACTGAATAGTACGGCGAATAATGAAGGTAGCGACTGTGAGAAAGGACCAGGTTCGACATATTGTCCATAATATAGATTTCTTTGTCCCGGTAAACCGCCAGTACCGCATGGCCGATGTTTCTGATTTGGTCCTTGAGCACCACAATTCGCAACAGCTCCGAGGAGTAACCGAGCTGGCGTAAGGCAAAATATTTCGTGATGCTGTAATCTTCGCAATCCCCTGAATAGCGCATAAACTCTTCCGGAGACGCCCAGTAGTCTGATACGCCATAAATCTCCATGTCCAGGCGGTAGGGCCAGCGATTGAAGAAGATGTTAACCCAGTTGAGCTGCTCCTGGGGACTTAACCCCTTTGCTTCTGCCAGCATCTGCTGCCAGCTGCGGGCGATGGCGGCGCAACTGGCTTGCTCATCATTGCAGTTCGCCAGTTTTTCGGTCTGCGCTCTGGCCGGTTCGATAATATCGGTCCATTTGGTCAGGGCGCGCAATGAGCCCCGAAATTCAAGGCTGTCGAACAGCTGCACATTCGGCTCGGGCTTAGCTGACGCCTTTGCAAGCTTTGCCGCGAAGCCGTTGCTCGCAGGCAGCACCAGGAGGGCAGCGATGACCAGGCGTGGCAACAGCTGGCGAGCTTGATGGAAAATTTCGGCCATCAACGCTCCCGTAAGGCGTTCTGCTTCGCTTTGAGAATCGGCTTGAGCAGGTAGTCCAAAACCGTTTTCTCACCGGTGAGAATGTCGACGCCGGCAGTCATTCCGGGGATGATCGGTAATTCAGCGCCCCGGTAAGCGAGGCTGTTGGCCTTGGTGCGCAGCTTGACCTTGTAATAGCTCTCGCCTTTGTCATCCAGAATCGTATCGGCGCTGATCTGCTCAACCACCCCTTCCAGTCCGCCATAGATGGAAAAATCGTAGGCGCTGATTTTGATCATTGCCGCTTGCCCAGGATGCAGAAAAGCAATGTCTGCCGGCCGGATCCGTGCTTCGATCAACAGGGTGTCATCCAGGGGGACGACTTCGAGAATCGATTGGCCTGGCTGGATAACCCCACCGATGGTGTTGATATTGATCTGTTTGATGGTGCCCCGAACCGGCGAGCGAACATCGGTTCGCGTGACCCGGTCTTGCCCGGCGGAAATAGCTTCGCGTAACGACTTCAGTTCGATACGGCGCCGGTTCAGCTCATCCAGCGCCGCGGAATGGAATTCCGCTTTGCGCTGTTTGCTGCGCCGTTTGGCTTCTTCCGCGGCGTTCTGTGCACGAGGAATGCCGAGTTTCAGGGCATTAATATCGCCATTCAGGGTCACCAAATCGCGTTCCAGCTTCAGGTAGTCGACCTCTGGGTAAAGCCCTTGATCGCGCAGCGGCTTGGCAATATTCAGCTGTTGTTGCGCCAGCCCTAAACTTTGTTGCAGCTGCCTGAGGCGCCCCTCTTTTTCGGCGACTTCCTGCTGGCGCTGTTCATATTGCGATTGAACGATGTTGAGCTCCGAACGCAGTTGTTGCTGGCGGGCCTGGTAGATATCTTTTTGCGCCTGAAGGATCAGTGGGCTTTTTTTCAGGCTGGCCGGGAAGGCCGGTTTTTTTCCTGTGGTCTCTGCCGTCAACCGGGCGATTGCCGCTTCCTGCTCTAGTGCCTGGCTGGCAGTATCTCGGTATTGACTGGCTGCTGCGGTATTATCGATACGGATAAGAATGTCATTTTTCTCGACGATCTGATTTTCCTGAACCAGAACCTCTTCCAGAATTCCACCTTCCAGATTTTGAATGACCTGGACCCGCTGCGAGGGGATCACCTGGCCCATGCCCCGGGTCACTTCATCCAGCACCGCCTGTTTGGCCCAGAAAATAAAGCTGACAAGCAACAGACAGGTGGCTAGGGATAACAGGTAGGCGAAACGATGGCCGGTGCGGTAGATCGCCGCATCAGCAGAACTCATGAAATGGATATCCTCTTCATCAACGGCATGTTTTGCCGAGGGCGTCAGCCAGCCGAACAGACGATATAGAAGACGCCTCATTTTGCCGCCCCCTGCGTCGGCTGCTGGCCTTGCACTTGCTGATTCTTCAAAGCATCAAGTACCTGCTGTTTGGGGCCATCGGCGACAATCCGGCCTTTGTCGAGGATGATCAAGCGGTCGATCAGGTCAAGCATGCTGTGCCGGTGGGTAATCATAATCAGGGTTTTATCTTTACATTCTTCGTTCAAGCGTAGCCGGAAACTGGCTTCGGTGGCGTTGTCCATCGAATTGGTCGGTTCGTCGAACACCAGGATGTCCGGATTCTGCAACAGGGTGCGAGCGATCGCGACCGATTGCCGCTGCCCGCCGGAGAGCTGGTGCCCCCGTTCACCGACCTGCATGCCGAACCCGGCCGGATGGGTGCGGATAAAATCGGCAGCGCCGGCGGTGACGGCGGCACGGAAGACCGAGCGGTCGTCGGCAAAGGGTTGACCGAGGGCGATATTGTCACGCACGCTGCCGTAAAAGAGGAACCCGTCCTGGGCAACATAGCCGATTTTTCGGCGCAGATCAGCGATGTCCAGCTGGCGAATATCGACCCCGCCAACTTTTACTTTGCCTTGCTGGGGTTCATAGAGGCCGAGAATCAGCCTGCTCAAGGTGCTTTTGCCACTGCCAACCCGGCCGATAATGCCGATTTTTTCGCCTGGGGAAATTTGCAGGTTGATATTGTGCAAGGAAAGGTTTTCCGCCGCCGGATATTGAAAACTGACATCTTCGAACTGGATACTGCTCGGCAGGTTTTCGTGGCGCATGTAATCCTGATCGGGATTTCTCTCGTTAGGAATCTTCATCAGCAGATCGAGGGATTTCATCGCCATGCGCGATTGCTGCAGGCGGGTGAACATCGCCGCTATTGCCCCTAAGGGGGACATGGCGCGGCCGACCAGGATACTGCAGGCGATCAGCCCACCCATGGTCAGCTCCCCGGCGCCGATCAGATACACTCCCCAGACAATAATACCGACGGTTACCATCTGTGCCGACCATTGGGAAAATGACATGGAAAAAGTTGCCAGGGCACGGGCGCGGGCCGAGGAACGAGCGCTCATGCCGACCACCTGTTCCCAGCGCTTCTGCATTTGACCATCGGCCTGAGAGGTTTTGATCGCCTCCAGGCCGCTGATGATTTCCACCAGCAGGGCGTTTTTTTGCGTTGCTTCTTTGTAGCTGGCTTCGACGACCTTCTGAAAGGGGATCTGGATCGCCAGGCCGACTAAAACCACAATCGGCACCGCGATCGTCGGAATCATCGCCAGTGGCCCAGCGATATAGGCGATTATCCCGATGAAGATGGCAATAAAGGGCAGATCGACGATCGCCAGCAGGGTGGTCGAGCTGAAAAACTCCCGCAACGATTCAAATTCACGCAAGTTATTCGCCAGGGACCCGGTTGATTCGGGCTTATGGTCCAAGCGGATTGACATCAGCTGCTGCATCAGTTTGCTAGCGATGATGGTATCGGCATTACGTCCGGCGACATCGACAAAATAGCCGCGCAGGTTGCGGAGGATGAAATCGAACAGAAACGCCAGTGCCACCCCGGTTGCCAATACCCAGAGAGTATCGATAGCAGAATTCGGTACCACCCGATCATAGACATTCATCACAAACAGTGGGCTGGCGATGGCCAGAACGTTGACCATCAAGCTGGCCAGCAGTACATGCTTGTAGATTGGCCAGAATTTGAAAATAGTTCCCCAGAACCATTTTTTGGTGTTGAGCAGCTGCAGATTGCTGGCGCGCGGATCGAGGCGCCCTTGGAGTTGAGCAAAGATCGCGTAGCCGCTGTAGTTTTTTTGCAGCTCATCTAGGCTGATCTCTCTGGCGCCTTCGCCCGATTCGGGAAAGCTGACCAAGGCAGTGGATCCATTGACCTGTTGGAGAACGCAGGCGTTTTGATTTTCCAACAATAATATGCAGGGGAGGGTCAGCCCGGAGATCTTTTTGATCGCCGGACGATGAATGATTTTGGCCTCCATTCCGGCCTGTTCGGCGCTGCGAATACAAGCGGTTGGGCTGATCGGGCCGCTATCATGCGGCAGTCCGGCCTTAAGAATTTCAGTCGATATCGGTTTGCCCAGCAGACTGAACAGCTGCGCCAGGCAATTCAGCAGTGGCGGCACAAAATCTACCGTTTTTGGGGCGGCTGAGGGTTGAGCGGCTCCTGTCATCTGTGGCTCGAGGGGGTGGCTGGCTTGCTGTTGCTGGTTGTGGTTTACTGGCATTTTTATCCCGGCTCAACTATTGCCGCTGATGCAGAAAAAACGGCTTTTGATTAGTGGGCCCCAATTGTAGCTGAGATCCAATCCTTATACTACTGAAAATTTAGATAATCTGGCATAGATAGCTGCTATTGGTTAAAAGGCTTGACCTATGATTGTATTGAAATTTACCCTGTTATAGGATGAGGTTAGTAATATTTTTCTCCAGAGTTGTTTCTGAAGCTTAGACCAGAGTTAATCATTTAGTATACGAGAAACGTTCCAGGGACTTAGTCTTGCCCAGATTTTAAGGAATTGGTTGTTTGCTCTTTAATGTTTACGTTTTTCTGGTAGCGTAAATGCTAACTTCCTGCCTAAATGCAAAGTTTGATCAATCGTTGATGATGCTCTGTTGGTTCTTTTGAGCATTGTCATCCGCGAAAGTGCTGAGAGGGAAAGCCATGGCAAACCAAGACGATGTTTCAGTTCTGAGGCCTGAGTCCAATACCAACCAAGAAGGCAGGGGTCTCGCTGGAGAAGATGCGGGTTTCAAAAACCTCGTTGCTCCATCTGCAGATCAGCAGATCGAACTGACTCCTGAAAAAGGCGACCTTCTTTACCTGTCATTTCCCATTCATCAGCCGCGGGCGATTGTCGATGGCGATAACCTGCTTCTTGAGTTCGAAAATGGTGGCAGCATTGTCCTCAAAGATTACCTCGTTCAGATTCAAGGGGACGATCCGCCTGGACTGGCGATGCCGGACGGCCGGGTTATTATCGATACTCTGGAACTTCACTCCTTACTGTTTGATGATATCGAAACTGCCGGCGGTCCCAATGGCTCCAGTGGCGGCGGTCTTTATCGTGGCGACCTGGGGCAAACCCTTGGAGGGATAGATCGCCTGGATGGTCTGGGCAGGGAAGTTCTGCCGCAATCAGCTGAGGCGCGGCAATTTGACGAGCTGGGTCGGGATCTTGTTGTCGGTCCTCGTATCGACACCTTCGATCCCAACAGCTCGGGTCGTGACAATGCCGGAATTCGCATCCCGGAGGGTAGCGATGCGGTGTTTGGCATTCGTATCACAGAGGCGGACCTTGACAGCAGCCTGAGCCTGAGTTTGGCCAATGGTACGGCCCTTGACGCTGACTACAATCAGAGTTTTTTCCAATATAGCATCGATAATGGCGTTACCTGGGTCGACGTCAGCGGCCCGATTCCGCTTGCAGAAGGTGAGAATACCGTTCTGGTCAAAACCGATACGGTTGACGATACGGTTGATGAGCCGAACGAAACCTTTAGCCTGAGATTGGAACTCAGTACCGGACAGACGGCGACAGCGATTACGACCATCGTCGATGACGATGAGCCGAGCATTACCAGTTTCGATCCGAATAATCCTGATAGCGGGACAGGTGATCTGGCTCTTCCCGAAGGGGCTGAGGCAGTCTTCGGCATTGAGGTCAAGGATGCTGCTGCCGGGAGCAGTCTGACCCTGACTCTGGCCGATGGCACTGCCGTGGATGCCGACTATAACGAGGGAGTCTATCAATACAGCACCGATGGCGGCGCGACCTGGAGCGATGTTGTCGGCGCGATCAGTTTGACGCAAGGGGATTCCACGGTTCTGGTCAAAACCGATACGGTTGATGATACCGTTGATGAGCCGAATGAGACTTTCAATCTAAACGCTACGTTGAACAGCGTCGGCGTCGATTACCCTGTGAGCGCCACGGCCACCATTATCGACGATGATATCCCGACCATCACTAGTTTCGATCCGAACAATCCGACCGGCGGTGCCGGGGGTATCGATCTCCCCGAAGGAGCTGAGGCGGTCTTCGGTATTCAGGTGGTCGATGCCGCTGCCGGCAGTCTATTGACCTTGTCTTTCACCGATGGAACTGCTCTCGACGCCGACTATAATGAAACCGTCTACCAGTACAGCACCGATGGCGGGACGACTTGGACGGATGTCTCCGGGCCGATCACACTCAATGAAGGTGACACCGAGGTTCTGGTTAAAACCGATACGATTGACGACAACGTCGAGGAACAAAATGAAACCTTTGCGTTGAATGCAAGCCTGAACAGTAATGGCGCCAGTTACGACACCACTGCCACGGCGACCATCATCGATAATGACGATCCTGACATCAGCGTTGTGACGGCCGATCCAGCCGATCTGAACAGCACGGGTGTGAGCGTCCCGGAAGGAACCGTTGCAGCGTTCAGTATCGAGATCTCCAGCGCGGCGGAGAACAGCGGTTTGAGTCTCAACCTGACTCCGGGGACCGCTGCGGCCGATACCGATTATGCCACTGCGTTTGAGTACAGCACGGATGGCCTCAACTGGCTTGCCTATACGGGCGACATCCCAATTGGCGGCGGAAACAGCACCCTGTATGTGCGGACCGATACAGTTGATGATCGTCTCGATGAACTGAATGAAACTTTTAGCCTGAGCGCCACTCTGATCAGCAGCGGTTCCGATTACACCGATAGTGCCACAGCGACCATCATCGACAACGATGAGCCGACGATCACCAGTTTTGACCCAAACAATCCCACCGGTGGCAGCGGTGATATCAGCATTCCGGAAGGCTCTGATGCCATCTTCGGGATTGAGGTTAAGAACACCGCTCCCGGGAACAGTCTGACGCTGACCCTGGCCGATGGCACCGCCATCGATACTGACTACAACGAAACGACCTTTGAATACAGCACCGATGGTGGCGCGACCTGGAGCGCTGTGAGCGGTCCGATCGGTCTCAACGAGGGGGATACCACCATCCTGGTGAAGACCGATACCTTTGATGATACGGTTGACGAACGGGATGAGACCTTCACCCTGACCGGGGAGCTGGGCAGTGGCCAGCGTGTGATCGCCACCGCGACGATCATCGACAACGATGAACCGAGCATCACCAGCTTCGATCCGAATAATCCAAATAGCGGGACTGGTGACATCAGCATTCCGGAAGGAACCGAGGCGATCTTCGGCATTGAGGTCAAGGATGCTGCTGCCGGTAGCAGTCTGACCCTGACCCTGGCCGATGGGACCGCTATCGATACTGACTACAACGAAACAACCTTTGAATACAGCACCGATGGCGGCACGATCTGGACCGCCGTGAGCGGGGCAATTGTTCTCAACGAGGGGGATACCTCCGTCCTGGTGAAGACCGATAGCGTTGATGATACGGTCGATGAGCCGAATGAAACCTTCACGTTGACCGGTCAGCTGGACAGTGGCCAGAGCGTGAGTGCCACGGCGACGATCGTAGACAATGATGAGCCAAGCATCAGCAGCTTCGATCCGAACAATCCGACCAGCGGGACTGGTAACATCAGCATTCCGGAAGGGACCGAGGCGATCTTCGGCATTGAGGTCAAAGATGCCGCTGCTGGCAGTAGCCTGACCCTGACCCTGGCCGATGGGACCGCCCTCGCTGCCGATTACAACGAAACAACCTATGAATACAGTACCGATGGGGGCACGACCTGGACCGCCGTAACCGGTGCCATTACCCTCGCGGAAGGCGATACCGCCGTCCTGGTGAAGACCGATACGGTTGACGATGCCCTTGACGAGCCGGACGAGACCTTCAGCCTGACCGGGCAGCTGAATACCGGGCAGAGCGTGACGGCTACCGCGACCATCGTTGATAACGACGAGCCGACCATCACCAGTTTTGACCCCAATCACCCGAACAGCGGTACAGGCGATATTGATATCCCTGAAGGTACTGAAGCCGTTTTCGGCATTCAAATCGCAAATGCTGCAGCTGGCAGCAGTTTGACCCTGGCGCTGGCCGACGGCACGGCCCTCGATGCGGACTACAACGACAACCTCTACCAATACAGTACCGATGGTGGCGCCACCTGGGTCGATGTGGCGGGCCCGATTGCTCTGGATGGCAGCGAACTCAGTTTGCTGGTCAGAACCGACACTGTCGACGATAACTTCGATGAGCAGAATGAGACCTTTTCGCTGACCGCGACCCTGACCAGTAATGGTCTGGACTTTCCCGAAGTTGCCACTGCAACGATCATTGATAATGACGGCCCCGGGATCAGTGTCGTGACCGCCGATCCGGCCGATCTCAACAGCACCGGGGTCAGCGTGCCGGAAGGGACGCAGGCTGCCTTCAGTATCGATATCTCCAAGACTGCGGAGAGCAGCAGTTTAAGCTTGAACCTGACCCCCGGAACCGCCACGGAGAACATCGATTACAGCCCTGATTTTGAGTACAGCGCCGATGGCAGCAACTGGCTCGCCTATACCGGGGACATCACCCTCAATGGCGGCGATAGCACTCTGTTTGTACGGACCTCTACGGTTGATGACAGCTTTGATGAGCCGAACGAAACCTTTGTTCTGAATGCCACCTTGGACAGTAATGGGACCGATTATTTCGATAGCGCAACGGCCATTATCGTCGACGACGATGAACCGACCATCACCAGCTTTGATCCGAATAATCCGAACTCCGGCGCTGGCGACGTCAGTATTCCGGAAGGCACCGATGCGATCTTCGGCATTGAGGTCAAGGATGCCGCTGCCGGCAGCAGCCTGACTTTGACCCTGGCCGACGGCACCGCTTTCGACGCGGACTACAACGAAAAAACCTACGAGTACAGTACCGATGGCGGCACCACCTGGACCGCTGTGACCGGGCCGATCAGTCTCAACGAAGGGGATACGGCAGTTCTGGTCAAGACCGATACGGTGAATGATAGTTTTGATGAGCAGGACGAGACCTTCAGCCTGACCGGGCAGCTGAATACCGGACAGAGCGTGACGGCGACCGCGACCATTATCGACAACGATGAGCCGAGTATCACCAGCTTCGATCCGAATAATCCG
>CAMYNC010000085.1:0-28404 GCA_947259685.1 uncultured Desulfuromonadales bacterium
ACAGTTGAAGGCAACGGCAAAGCACTCGGATTGGACGAAAAATGGGCCTATAACATCATCAATCAGGTCGGCAACTATGGGGAAGTCTTTGAGCGCAACGTCGGTGTCAACACCACCCTCGGCATCGAGCGCGGTCTCAATGCCCTCTGGACCGACGGTGGGCTGATGTATTCACCGCCGTTCAAGTAAAAGGTCATTGCTCCGCCGGCACTTCGGTGCTGGCGGACACTTATATTTTTTTGCTACGGATGGGTTGATTTGAGCCAGAAAAGCCTCTTGCAAACGTCACAGACAGCACCTGCCGCCGTTCCTTTCTGGCGTGATGCCGCAAAACGAGCCCTGGTTTTCCAGGCGGTTGCGTTGTTGTTGGTTGCTGCAGCCAGCTACTACCTGTTCAGTAACACCCAGGCCAACCTGGCCCGGCAGAACATCGCCACCGGCTTCGGTTTTTTGAGCAACGAAGCCTCCTTTGAGGTCGGTGAATCGCTGATCGAATACAGCGCTGCCGACAGCTACGCCCGCGCGCTGTTGGTCGGTGCCCTGAACACTCTGAAAGTCTCCTTTCTCGGCATCGTGCTGACAACCATCCTCGGCACCATCATCGGTATCGCCCGGCTATCGAGCAACTGGCTGATCTCAAAGCTAGCCGGCGGGTTCATCGAGGTGATGCAGAATATTCCGGTGCTGCTGCAACTGTTTTTCTGGTACGCCCTGTTTTATGAGGCCTTCCCCTCGCCACGCCAGGCGCTCAATCCGTTTAGCGGGGTGTTTCTCTGCAATCGCGGGCTGATCTTTGCCGTTCCGGAAACCCACGCCGCCCACAGCGCAATGGGCTGGACCCTGCTGCTGGTGCTGGTGGCCGGCTGGTTCCTGAACCGCTGGGCGCGCAAGCGTCAGGCGCTCACCGGTCGGCCCTTTCCGGCGCTGCGGCTGACGCTGGGATTAGCGATCGGCCTGCCGCTACTCATTTGGGCGCTGTTCGG
The DNA here is from genome assembly GCA_947259685.1 of uncultured Desulfuromonadales bacterium. The sequence goes on from CAMYNC010000085.1 coordinate 984, forward strand.
TGCACCGACGGCGATGGACATCCCGGAACTGCGCGGCTTCAATTTCACCGGCGGCGTCACTGTCAGCCCGGAGTTCAGTGCCTTGCTGCTGGGATTGGTCCTTTACACTTCAGCCTTTGTCGCCGAGATCGTCCGCGCTGGCATACAGTCGATCGGTCGTGGCCAGATTGAGGCGGCGATGGCGGTCGGGCTGCGCCCCGGTCAGGTGCTGCACCTGGTGATTCTGCCGCAGGCACTGCGGGTGATCATTCCGCCGCTGACCAGCCAGATGCTCAACCTGACCAAAAACAGTTCCCTGGCGATCGCTATCGGTTACGCCGATTTCGTCGCCGTCACCAATACTACCATCAATCAGACCGGCCAGGCGATCGAAGGGGTGGCGCTGATCATGCTGGTCTACCTGTTCTTCAGCCTGTCGACTTCGCTGTTCATGAACTGGTACAACAAAAAAATGGCCCTGGTGGAGAGGTGACAAGATGAGCGAACCGACCATGGCCAAACGTGAGTACCTTAAAGCACCGCTCCGGAAAATAGGTGCCATTGCCTGGCTGCGCGAGAACCTGTTCAACACCTGGTACAACTCGCTGCTAACCCTGCTGACCCTGGCGGTTCTCTGGATGCTGGTGCCACCACTCTTCCAGTGGGCCTTCGTCGACAGCCTCTGGAACAGCTCCTCCGAGGCCTGCCGCGATATCGATGGTGCCTGCTGGTCGATCATCCCGCGGAACATCCAGTTCATCCTGTTCGGTTTCTTCCCGGAAGGGCAGATCTGGCGCCCGGCAACCGCCATGGCGCTGCTATTGGGACTGGTTATTTATTCCAAAGAACGCCATCGCTGGAACAAAGCGCTTATCTGGTACTGGACGATCGGCCTGCTGCTGATGGGCACCCTGATGTACGGTGGAATCTTCGGCATGCCGGTAGTCGAAACCGCCCAGTGGAGCGGCCTGCCGCTGACCATGATGCTCTCTTTCTTCGGCATGGTCGCAGCTTACCCACTGGGGATCCTGCTCGCTTTGGGGCGCCGCTCACAGATGCCAGCGATCAAATCGCTCTGCGTCATCTATATCGAGATGATCCGTGGCGTACCGCTGATCAGCCTGTTGTTCATGTCGTCGGTGATGTTCCCGCTGTTTCTCCCCGAAGGGGTGACCATCGATAAGGTGTTGCGCGCCCAAGCCGCAATCATTCTGTTTACCGCAGCTTACATCGCCGAGGTGGTCCGTGGCGGCCTCCAAGCGATGCCACGCGGCCAGTACGAAGCGGCCGACTCGATGGGACTGACCTACAACCAGACTATGCGGCTGATTATCCTGCCGCAGGCGTTGAAGATCGTCATTCCACCCTCGGTGGGGATTCTGCTCTCCGCCTTTAAAGACACCTCGCTAGTGGTCATCATCGCCCTTTACGACGTGCTGAAAACCACCAAGGTCACCCTCTCCAATCCCAAGTGGACCGGCTATTCGACCGAGGCTTATATCTTTCTGGCGGTGCTGTACTTTGTCTGCTGCTACGCCATGTCGAGCTACAGCCGCCGGCTGGAAAAAGAGTTGCACACTGGCCGCTGAAATAATGCCTTCCTACATGTGAGATTGTTATGAACGAAACCCAGAAAAACCATTCTGAGACCGCCGAGAAGCCGATCATCGAAATCCGCGAGATGCACAAATGGTACGGCGATTTCCATGTCTTGAGCGATATCAACCTACAGGTGCAGCCGAAAGAACGGATCGTTATCTGCGGCCCCTCCGGCTCCGGAAAATCGACCCTGATCCGCTGTATCAACCGCCTCGAGGAACACCAGCAGGGGCAGATTATTGTCAACGGCACCGAACTGTGCAACGACATCAAGAATATCGAAAAAGTCCGCGCCGAGGTGGGGATGGTCTTCCAGCACTTCAACCTGTTCCCGCATCTGAGCATCCTCGACAACCTGACCCTGGGGCCGATCTGGGTACGCAAAACACCGAAAAAGGACGCCGAAGAGGCGGCAATGATGTATCTGGAAAAGGTCCACATTGCCGAGCAGGCAAAGAAGTTCCCCGGCCAGCTCTCCGGTGGCCAGCAGCAGCGCGTCGCTATCGCCCGCAGCCTCTGCATGGCTCCGGAAGTCATGTTGTTCGACGAACCGACCTCCGCGCTTGATCCGGAGATGATCAAGGAGGTCCTCGACGTTATGATCGATCTGGCCGAAGAAGGGATGACCATGCTGGTGGTCACTCACGAGATGGGCTTTGCCAAGAGTGTCGCCGACCGGGTGATGTTCATGGATGAGGGGCAGATCGTCGAGCAGAACAACCCACACGAGTTCTTCGACAACCCGCAGCACGAACGGACCAAACTGTTCTTGAGCCAGATTTTGTAAATTCGAATAAAAATGCACAGCAAAAATCGGGAAGCTGGCATCAGCTCCCCGATTTTTTCTTCTTCACAGACGCTGCGCGTCGAAGGTATTGCAACTGTTCATGTTTCCAGCATCGAACCCGGTTCGGAACCAACGTACCCGCTGCTGGGAACTGCCGTGGGTAAATGAATCGGGAGTCACATAACCGCGCGATTGCTGCTGCAAGCGATCATCGCCGATCTGGCTGGCGGCATTCAAGGCTTCGTCGATATCCCCCGGTTCGACCACCTGCCGGGCCCGATCGGCGTGGTTGGCCCAGACCCCGGACAGGCAATCGGCCTGCAGTTCAAGCCGCACCGACAATTGATTGTACTCCGTCTGCGAAACCCGTCCTTTGGCTGTATGCACCTTGTCGCTGATACCGAGCAGGTTCTGGATGTGATGACCAACCTCGTGGGGTCGCCCGGACAGTAAAACGGCCCCATGGCGGCCTGGGCAAAACCACAGGCCGACTTCACTGCACCGGAGAATAATACCAGTTTCGGTTCGCGATAGGTTCCGCCCTGTTTGCTGAACTCCTGCCGCCAGGTATCTTCGGTGTCACCGAGCACCACCGCGACAAAATCGGCCAACTGATTCTCATCAGCTGTCGGCTGGTAACTGCTTGTGGTGGTAGGGGCCTGCCCGCCACCGAGCTGGTTGCCAATATTTAACACCACCGAAGGATCGATTCCGAAATACATCCCGACCAGCGCCAGCAGCATAATCCCAATGCCGCCCCCTTTGGCCTTGCGTGAAATCCGTCGACCGCGTTGATCTTCGATATTGCTGCTGCGCCTGCCACTACGCCAACGCATAGGTCACCTCCTTGGCTGAGGGATGGTCAAAAAATAAAGGTCTACTGATTACTATAAACTGCTTTGGCGGGCTGTCAAAAAGGTGGCCATTGGAAATAAAGAAAGCCTTGCAGGGCAGGCCTCATTGTAGAAAGATGATGAACCTTCCCAGAGAACCTGAAAAGGTGTCGAAGAATTCTATCCGGCTGAATAATTAGCCATTAGGTAAAGGCCGCCAAACACTATAAAGACCAGCAACATCAGTCCGAAGCAAACGGCAATTCCAATGTAGAGATATTTCATTGCATTCCCTGCCTGAATGATCGGGCACGGTTTTCCAAAGAGTGCATTTGTATCTATCCGTAACCGGCCGCAAATTTCAATGACAGTCTCTCAACCCTCGATCTTTACCCCGCAACTACCGTCACAGTACGGCTGCTTGCCGGTCTTACCGCAGCTGCAGAGATAGACCTTCTGCCGCTCGACGATGTTGAATTCAATCGGCATGTGCTCCGCCGACTGGTGCGAGCCGTCACAAAACGGCAGATTCTGCGATTGCCCGCAGGCGCAGCGGTAGTAGGTCCCCGGCTCCAGAGTCAGTGCGATCGGCATCCCGGCATCAGTATTGAATTTACTCATCAGTCTTTCTCACTTATCGCAGCTCAATTTGTCGATGAAAAAGCTTTCAGACGAAATGGTGCGCGGCTCAGAGGTTTTCGAAACAGTTGAGGGTAACATTTTTTCGCGCTTTTGCCGGATCAAAAATCTGCCCGTTCATGGCGATATAAACTCCAGGCGGCAGAATCTGGACTGCAGTAATAGCGCTGGCAACGTTGTAGATGGCGTCAGTAAAACGAAACCGGGCTGGCTGCATGGCCCCGGTCAACACAATGGTCTTGTCAGCGACTGTCTGTAGGTATTTTCCGGTATCGATCATGGTATCGGTGCCGTGGGTGATGACGATCCGCTCCACCGGGCTTTCGGTAACCGCCTGGCGAATCAGTCCTCGGTCAACCTCGGTCAGCTCCAGACTGTCTTTGCGCAGCAGCGGAATCACCCGATATTCAAGGGTCAGGTTGGCATCGCGCAGCAGTTCGACAATCTGCGGGTCACCGATCTCATAATTGTTTTTGGCATCATAATAGATTTTGTCGATGGTCCCACCGGTGGTGAAAATGTCAATCAGCAAACCAGCCTCCCGCAGGGTTTAGGGACGATAATCGTTCAAGGCCCAATCGTATTCGAGAAATTTCAGCGGCGTATCGCCAGCTTTCAGGCGCAGTTGGTGTGCCGAGTTATCAGTGAACAGCTCCGCATAACCGCCCAGGAAAGCCGCGACCGAGGTATGCCCGTGATAACCGACAAAATCTTTGCCGTACCAGTCGAAGATTTTCGAAATTTCCAACCGGTCGGCTTTGGCGTCATAGCGATTGCGGCTGCGATCAGACAAAAATCGCCGCAAACTGTCTTCCAGTTGTTCATCAAGTCGTTCGGCAATAAAGGCTTCATTTCGAATCCCCGGGCAACCGATCGAAGCACAAACCACCGCTGCATGGATGCGCGGATCGTCAAAGACACCCGGCTGGCGGATCATGTCATGCTCGATTTCATCCAGAGAGCGCTGCTGGTTGAGCAGAGTGAAAAACTTTTTCTTCCAAGGAGAGGAGAAAAACGAGCCGAGCTCCTTGATCGATGTGAGATCAGGATATTTGGAGAGAATCAGCTCAACGGTGAAGGCATTGTAGGCGTTGATCAGGAAGCTGAGCTGCTGCGGTTTCGTCCAGTCCCGATACTCCTTGGGTGTTACCGTGGAGAGTGTCGAGAGGTAAGTTTTCAATTGCTCGTGCTGTTGCTGGATGGCGGCGTAATCGACCGTGGAGGCCACCCCCAGCTTATCCCAGTGAACATGCTCTTGCAGCAGCGCATTCCAGCTGGCATGGCTATGCTCAAATGCAAAGCTCGGCGTGGTGCAGAACAACACAAAGCCAATAATCAGAAAGACGAGCCTGCTCATGGTATCTCCGTTACGCTAAAAAGGGTTGCTACTGATCTGATTTTATCATCAGCGCGCGACCCAGCAACAGAGATTCGACCAGCTTTTTGCGACCACTGGTCACCAGCCGCTGTACCGTCCCGCGCGAAACACCCATCTGCTCACCGGCTTGGGTTTGGGTCAGGCCATCCAGATCACACAGGCGGATCGCTTCCAGTTCGTCGGCCAGCAGCTCGATCTTTTCCAGATCTGGCAAGGGGGTTCCAGCCGGCTTGAAAACCAGGTCTTCCGGCCGGCGATGAGAACAACAGTGACGCGGTTTTTTCGGTCGTGGGGACATGTGGCCTTTTTCTTTAGCTGCCACTGACCGCTTGGCCTGATGGGCCGAATAAGCGGTCAATCAAATGGACATACCAGGCGGAAGATTGAACCTGGATGATCTACGCCAGCGCGATCACCAGGGCAATAGCGTCACCACGCGGCAGGAAATTTTCCTCAACCAGAGTACTCAATAAATAATTGCAGGCATAGAGCAAAAACGATAAGCGAGCAGACGGCAAGGTTATTAGCCTTGGGCAGTTTTTGTTTCACCAGATGAATGCTGCAGCGCAGAGAGCTAGAATTTTAGCGACAGTTGTATGTTCTAGCGTCTCTGCACCTCAGTATTCCAGCTTTGGCTAAAAAGCCATCAATGCTGACAACCATGCCCATGGCCTTGGCCTTGGCCTTGGCCTTGGCCTTGGCCTTGGCCGGCTCCATGCTGATGTTGATGCCCGCTACAGGCATCTTCGGCACTCAGCTTCTGCAACCGATTATCCGCCAGACAGAGAAGGTTGTCTGACACGGTCTTGCCTGCGGCCTGATAAATATCCAGCCCGGCACTTTGCAACTTGGCCAGGGCACCTCGACCGATGCCGCTTAACACCAGCCCATCGATCTGCTGCCCAACCAGCGCCTTAGCCTGGCCACAAGCGCCATGCCCCTTCCCCTGCTGACGGTTCGGCAGCTCGGCCAGCTGCTGGGTTTCGGTATCGACCAACAGCAACAGCGGAGCAGAGCCGAAATGGTTGAAAATCTTGCTTTCGAGCCCCTGATTCTTTTCGATCGGAAAACAAAGTTTCATAATCTTTCTCCTTTTGTTGTGTGCATATGCACAAAACTATCGCTAAAACATTCACCTGTCAATAAATAAAAATCGCTCTACGGAATTCAGTGCTAAAAAATGCTTTATCGCACAGCTATCGACTCCAATTAAAAAACGCATCACTGTTGAAACTCTTTTGGCAAAAGAGCTGATCCTGTCAATCGGCATTGAAGACCCACCACCGGCGTCCAATTTCGACAATCATATGCTCAAGGCTTTTGGCTCCGGCTGAGAGATTTTTATTGAAATTGAAACCTGGGCCCGGAATCGTGTTTTTTCAAAAGACCCGGGCTTATGGCAGAAATTTCCCGCTTTGCTAAGTGGCCAGATACTTGTTGAGATAGACTGTTACTAAGGCCACGAAATCTTTGAACCCGATCTTTATTTGATTTAGCGGACCTTTTCCTTTCAATAAATAATGGTTATGCTCCAATCGGTGAGCATGGAAAATGAGTTGCGATTTTCCAGTTCGAGTTGCGAGGTGACGTTGTGGAACAATATGAAAAGGGCGAGACTATCCGCCAAAAGGCCAGGGAACTGAATCTCGACCCTCTGATTTATGGAACCTTTGCTGAGATCGGCGCCGGACAAGAGGTGGCCCGGCAGTTCTTTCGGGCAGGCAAAGCGTCTGGAACAGTTGCCAAGACGGTTTCCGCCTACGACATGCAGATGAGCGACGCCATGTACGGGGTTGAACAATCAGGACGATATGTGACGCGAACCCGGCTTGAAAACATGCTTGATGCCGAGTTCGCAGATCTCATTAAGAGGATTTCAAAGGGTAGATCTCCAAACTGTACTTTTTTTGCTTTTGCCGACACTGTGGCTGCGAAGACTCTTGACTCCGACAAGGATTGCCATGGTTGGATGGGGATTCGCTATCAACACAATCCCGGCGCCGCGCCAAGTCAGGTGGTCCTGCACGTGCGTATGAGGGATGCGTCCAATCACGATCAGCAAGAATGTCTTGGCATTCTCGGGGTAAATCTAATTTACGGGGCGTTTAAGACTGAGTCGGGCCCGGACGATCTCGTTGACGGATTGATACAAGGTCTGTCCTGGGGGCGCGTGGAGGTTGATTTCATTGATTTTTCAGGACCCGCGTTTGCAGCAATAGACAATAGAAAGATGAACCTGCGCTTGGTGACCTCCAGTCTGAGTCCGGTTGTACTGTTCACTCCGAATGGAGAAGCGTCTGTGCCAACAGATCTTATCTACAAAAAAGATGTCTTGATACTGCGAGGCGTGTTTCGCCCGTTCACAGACGTGCAAAAGGACATGGTGCGATGTGGTATTGAAACGTTCACAGAGGATTTGGCAACATCCGACAAGAACGTGATTTGTTTTTGCGAAATGAACGTCGCGAAATACCTGTCGGAGGGACTGGATGAAGTGTCGGATTTAGAAGCCCGTGTCATTGATGTGACGGAGAAGGGGTTTCACGTCATGGTGACCTCCCATTTTCGCTACTTCCGTCTCAGCGAGTATTTCACCAGGCACGATAAGAGAAGAATTGGTTTCATATTGTCAGCCGAAAATCTGCAAATGATTTTTGATGATCGATACTACGAGGGCATGGAGGGCGGCATCCTCGAGGCCATGGGCAGGCTGTTCATATCCGATTCAAAGTTGCTCGTATACCCAACACTAATGCCTGGTGAACGAGAAATGGTGACCGCCAAAAACATCAGCGTCCCACAGCACCAAAAGTACCTCTACCAGCACCTCTTACAAAACGGCCGCATCCTATCCCTTTCCCCGGATCCGGACACTGTGGTTCCGTTCAAACCGCGCGTTGGGGGTTGAAAGCCTGACACCGGAAGGTCGGTCAAGAGCGTCCCGGAACCTCTTTCCTGTCCTCCACTAAGTGCAAAATGCTAAGCCCCAAAACAGCATCAAAAGATTCATCTTCCACATGGAAACCTTCCAGTGACTCCGCGCTAAAGGTCAAATTATCAATCTTTTTATGTGTCAGTTTGCGCTTTGCGATTGCTATCATCTTTGGTGCTGAAGAATAAGTTTCATCCCGGATATGCCAAGTCTGCAACCACGACAACTTTGCATAACTTGAACCAGGGCAAGATTCCGCCATCTTTGTCAGGCCCAGGTTGATTGCATCTGCCAGGACCGTAGACGTGTCTCCTCGCGTTTGCCGTAGCTCTCTCAAACTGCGGCATCGACCTGGAGCTGTTGCGAAACCCACTGAATATCTTGTGCCGCGACTTCTGTATCCTTCCCCAAAGAAAAACCAGGGTATCGGAGCAGACATAGCTGAACCGCAAAACCCAATCTATTCGTTTCGCCCCGGCGTTGTTGAATCAAGGAAAAGTCAGGGTCGTTGAAACTGTAATAACGGATTAGTTTATCTTGCTCTACAGGCAGTGCCAGCAGGCTGGCCTGATCAGTGGCAGAAAGTATTGAGCGGAGAGGCATAGTCAGGCATCCGCGCGGGAGCGCAAATATTGATAGAGGGTTTCTCGGCTGATTCCGAATTCACGGGCGAGCTTGGTTTTTTGTTCACCATCGGCAACTCGCCGGCAAAGTTCATCTACCTGACTGGCTGAAAGTGCCTTCTTGCGGCCTCGGTATGCACCCCGTTGCCTTGCAAGAGCAATTCCTTCACGTTGACGCTCCCGAATCAAGGCACGTTCGAACTCGGCAAATGCCCCCATCACTGAGAGCATAAAATTCGCCATCGGCGAGTCCTCCCCGGTAAAGGTCAAACTCTCTTTAGCGAACTCAATTCGAACTTTTCGCTTGGTAAGGGTTTGCACTATTCGACGTAGATCGTCTAAGTTGCGGGCCAGCCGGTCCATGCTATGGACGACCACCGTATCTCCTTCACGGACGAATGATAAAAGAGCGTCCAGCTCCGGGCGATGGACATCTTTGCCAGAGGCTCTATCGACAAACACTTTATCAAGGTCGATCTCCTCAAGCTGACGTTCAGGGTTTTGGTCGTAGCTGCTGACGCGCACATATCCGATTCGATGGCCTATCATTTTGTCCTCTCGCACTGATGTGTCAGGTTGAACTCTTTGACCCACAGGGCAATGTGTCAACTATTTCCCTGACATCAGGTTAGGGTACAGTCTATTCTGACGGCCATGTTTGACATAATCATATTTAATCACTATGATTAATTAAAAATCGACATGATTGACAACGAAGCTATTCAGGAGAAGGCAATGGCGCAAGTGAAAACAAAAGTGCTGACAGCACACGTTCCATTACAGATGGCAGAAAAAGTTGATCAGATGGCTTCGCGGCTTGAGCGATCTCGTGGCTGGATTATGAAACAAGCCCTATCGGCATGGATCGACCAGGAGGAAGAGCGTAGCCGCTTAACCAGAGAGGCGCTAGCCGATGTTGATGCTGGTCGCGTCATTGATCACCAGGCTATTCAGGCATGGGCCGATAGTCTTGATACTAACAATCCCCTGGATGTGCACGCTGATGGAATTGAAATGGACAAGTAAGGCGCTATCCGATCTGGCGCGACTCCATGAGTTTTTGTCACCAGTAGACAAACGTGCTGCAGCTCGCAGCGTCCAGATGCTGACCGCAGCCCCTACCAAGCTGTTGACGAACCCACGCATTGGAGAAAGGGTCGAAGAATTTGATCCGCGTGAAGTCCGTCGCATCCTTGTAGGTCACTATGAAATGCGCTACGAAATCCAGCAATCGACAATCTACCTGCTCAGGCTATGGCATACTCGCGAGGAACGATAATCGTTGAAGGCAGTGACCCGGTTCGTGCGATAAGTGCCAACTCTTCGAGTGCGCCAACCTGATGACCTGGTAGCTGCAAACTTTGGCCGTCCAAAAGTTCAAAGGACTTTTGAAATTCTTTTTGAGGCAACTTTTGCGAAGCATAGAACAGCGAAAACGTCTCTGCTGAGGTGGCGTTAAAAAGTCCATACATTCGAGACAGTTTTTTCAGTAGTCCATATGGATCTTTGCGACGGCCAGATAGCAAGTATTTATTCGTAAAATTGAGCAGACCCTCCCTCTGGTGTTTTCAGCGATTATGCTTGTTTGCTTTAGTGGCTCGGGATACGATTATTTCTTGTAGGAGGCCACATGAAAAAAGCACTTTTCCTTATTATTAGTTTTATTGCAATTTCCTGTACGGCTCAAGCTGATACAACACGACTCCATATTGGCATTAGCACAGGTTATCCACCTTTTTATTATTTTGACGAGAACAAGCAACCTACCGGAATCTGCGTCGATATTATCAGGCAGGTCGCCGATGCTATGAACATCACCGTTCAGTACGACAGTTATCCATGGAAACGGATGCTCAGTTACGGAAAAAAAGGCCGGGTTGATGCCGTTATGCCTTTATTTAAGACGGCAGAACGGGAACAATTTCTGCTCTTTCCTGAAGTCGGGCTGATTGATGAAGATAACACTTTCTTTACCACCCGCTCATCTGCGATCAAATATTCAGGAAAGCTCACCGATATTGTCGACCTTAAGCTTGGAGTCATAGATAAATACAGCTATGGCAGTGAGTTTGACAGTGTTGGATTCAAGAATAAAATGATTGCCAACGACACAGAACAGCTCATTCTGCTCGTTCAGAAAAAACGGATTGACTTGGGCATTGGCAACTCGAAAGTCATTATCCATGCCGCAAAAAAAATGGGTGCGGCAGATAGGATTCGCTTCCTTTCTCCTCCGGTTACCGTCAGCCCACTGTTTATCGGCTTCTCTAAAAAGACGGTCGATCCGGGTTTCGTCAAGCGGTTTAACGAGCAGTTGCAAAAGTTTAAAACCAGCAAAGCATATGCTGAGATCATCCGGGCTTACGATCGCTGACAAATGTCATAGTTGAGACTTTATTTTCATGACGCCTTTTCAGAACGAAGAGAAATGCTGAAATCACTTAGCTTTAGAATCAACTTTACAATACTGGTCGTGGTAACCGTTATCGTTACCGTTTTCGGTTGGTATGACTATTCACGCGACAACAATAACCGAATTGCTCAGTTGCACGGGGACCTATCTTCTGCGGTCGGTCGTTTGAGCACCTCATTGGCAACTCCGCTCTGGAGTTTTAACGATGCAGAGCTTGAGTCGATAGCCCGTGGCGAGATGTTAAACGATGATATCATCGCCATCGTGATTCAAGAACGAGACTCGGAGGACGTGCTCATTGAACTCGCGAGAAACCGCGAGTGGCATATTCAGAGGGCACCAGCAGCCTCTCTTCCTCAACAAACCTTCGAGGCTCTGGAAGCAGAAATAAAACATGAGGGGGAAACGATCGGTCGCGTTCGGGTGGCTGTGACCGATCGTTTCTTTCGCGCAGAGAGTCGTGCTCAAGCCATAGCCTTTTTATACCGTGTAAGTGCGATTTTCCTCGTTATCGTTATCAGTCTGATGACCATAATCCAGAGATATGTGGTGAAACCTATCAGGCTTCTGGAGATGGCCTTTTCGGATACGGAAACCGGAACGCCGTTAGCCGCACCTAACTCGGAACGCACAGATGAGATCGGCCAACTGACCAGATCCTTCATCTCGATGCGTAACAATCTGACATCTCTCTTCTCGGAACGGGACAACCGAATTGCTGAGCTCGAAACGGCACGGAAAGAACTGCTGAACAGCGAGGAGCGCCTCCGCGTGCTGATCGAGCAGTCCCCCATCGGGCTCTGCCTGTGCACCCTGGACGGTTCGCTGGTGACGGTAAATTCCGCCTATGCGAAGATCATCGGTTACAGCGCCGATGAAGCTCTGCAACTCAGCTACTGGGATATAACCCCGGAGAAATATGCCCCGGATGAAACCCGACAGCTGGAGCATTTGGAATCCAGCGGGCGCTACGGGCCTTACGAAAAGGAGTATCGGCACAAAGACGGGCATTTAGTGCCAGTCCGCCTTAACGGCATGATTGTCGAAAGAGACGGCGAGAGCTATATCTGGTCGAGCGTCGAAGATATCATCGCGTTAAAAGAGGCTGAAGTCGAAAAGAATTTATTGACGGAGCAATTGCGGCAATCGCAGAAAATGGAGGCGATCGGGACTCTGGCCGGCGGCGTTGCCCACGATTTCAACAATATCCTTTCGGCGGTGATCGGTTATACGGAGCTGACCCGACGTAATCCGAACTGCGATGCAAAAAGCAGTGAGAACCTTGGCCATGTTCTCACTGCCGCAGACCGGGCAAGAGATCTGGTCAAACAGATTCTCATGTTCAGCAGGAAGGGTGCTGAGAACCGGAAGCCGATCCAACTCCATCTGGTTATCGAAGAGGCGGTCAAGCTACTGAGAAAAACCATCCCCTCGACAATTACCATCAACCTTGACATTGATGAAAATACCGGCTCGATACTGGCCGATAGGACCCAGATTCACCAGGTTGTCATGAATTTGTGTACCAACGCATATCACTCCATGCAGGAACAGGGCGGTGATATTGATATTGTTCTAAAGCCGGTGGCTATCGATACGGTTGGTGCGGCGAAATACCCGAATCTTCGCCAGGGAAAGTATGGGCAGTTCACTGTCTCTGATTCCGGGACAGGAATGGACCCGAAGACCATATTGCGCATATTCGATCCATTCTTTACGACCAAGAGACAGGGTGAGGGAACCGGAATGGGGCTTGCCGTCGTTCACGGTATTATCCAGAATCACGATGGCGCGATTGGTGTAGAGAGTGAAATCGGAGCAGGGACAACATTCAAGGTGTTTTTCCCCTTGTCTTGTGAGGCAGCAGGTGAAAAAGAAAAATCAACCGATACGGCCACTATCAAGCGGGGAACCGAGCACATCCTGTGGGTCGATGACGAACCTACGTTAGTGGAGTTGGGTAAGGAGACCCTTGAATCTTTTGGGTATAGAGTGACGGCGACCACCTCTGCCCTGGAAGCACTCAACATTTTCCAAGCCGACCCGAATGGCTGTGACCTGATTGTTACGGATCAGACGATGCCGGAGATGACCGGAGACGTTTTAGCTAAGGAAGCAATGCTGGTTCGTTCCGATATCCCAGTTATTATTTGCACCGGCCACAGTGCCACGTTAAATGCAGAGAAGGTTCGGGCGATCGGTGTGAACAGCTTGCTGATGAAGCCGCTCAATAGCGACACGCTGACTGCAGAAATTCGTAAGGTTTTAGATGCCTCGGTTTGAAGGACCGGACTGCTCATTTTTGAACAGAGAAGTGATTTGCTTGCGTTCTGAAATCTGCAAGACTCTGTTCTTTAGGGCTAGTGCCTGAGAGGAAAACTGACGATGAGAATTACTGCCCTCATATTTCTTTTGCTGTTCAGCATTTTCAGCAGCAGTGTTTTTTCAATGGATGAAGTCAGGGTCGTGTTGGGCCAATCGGATAAAGACAGTCGTCATGACTATCCGCACAGGATTTTAAAAGCCGCACTTGATGCCACCGTTGCGAGTGATGGTCCATATAGATTTGTTTATGCTCCAGTCAGAATGTCCCGAAATCGTGCCCTTGCCGAGTTGAAAACAGGGACGATGATAAACGTTCATGAAGCGCCGACCCGGGACGAGTGGGAACAGGCGGTCGTTCCGATACGGATTCCGATTCGAAAGGGTTTGTTGGGTTACCGTTTGTTTTTGATCAAGAGCAGTGATGCAGACAAGTTCAGAGATTTAAAAACAATTGAAGACCTAAAAAAGCTCAGAGCCGGGCTTGGAGCTCAATGGTCTATTACTCTTATGCTGAAGGCGCTTAATTTTTCTATCGTCACCGGTTCCGACTATGAAGGTCTTTTCGAGATGCTCAATGCCGGTCGTTTTGATTATTTTCCACGTGGCATGAATGAAATTTATAAGGAATTTGCGGCACGAAAAGCACTCTATCCGGAAATGATCATCGAACCAACCAAGGCATTATTCTTAAATATCCCGTCATACCTTTTTGTTTCGCCGCAGTATCCTGAATTAGCCGATCGCATCAAAAAAGGGCTGTTGAGCATTGTTGAAAATGGAACCCTCGATGAAGAGTTTAATAAAGAATTCGGAGCCTTTATTGAAGCAGCAAAGCTTGGAGAACGATCGATCTTGAAGGTGGAAAATAAACTGCTTTCGCACGAAATTCCGTTGGGTGAGCCTGGTTTCTGGTTTACTCCATGAAGGTAAAATGGGGACAGGTTTTCTTTTCACAGTTGGCCAGTCGATGTCTTAAATATTGTAAGTTTCAAGATGAATGCCTCTGGATTTCCAGGGGCATTTTTTGTCAAAACTTAGCTGTAGTAGTCGCGACTTGATCTGACAGTTGCCGGTTTTGCGGAGGTGTCTGTCAGGTCAAGTTCAAGCTACAAGCTTTTCCTGCCAGATGCTTTTTCCGTCTTCGAGCGTTTCCATTGGCGTCCTGCCGCAGCACTTCTTCCCCTGATGGGTTCGCTCATTATTGTAGTAATCGATCCACACGTCCAGATCTTCCTGTAACTCCTCCAGGCTGGTGTAGAGCTTTTTCCTGAAGGTGATTTGGTAAAACTCCTGCAAAATCGTCTTATGGAATCGCTCGCAAATCCCGTTAGTTTGCGGCGTTCTGGCCTTGGTTTTGGTGTGGTCGATATCATTGACGGCCAGGTAGAGTTGGTAGTCATGACTTTCGACCTTGCCGCAATACTCGGTGCCCCGATCCGTCAGAATTCGCAGCATCGGTAATTCCTGCTCTACGAAGAACGGCAAGACCTTGTCGTTTAGCATGTCGGCGGCCGTAATCGGCGTCTTGGTAGTATAGAGCTTCGCAAAGGCAACCTTGGCGTAGGTATCAACAAAGGTTTGCTGATAGATTCGGCCGACGCCTTTCATCGTCCCCACATAGAACGTATCTTGCGAACCCAGATATCCTGGATGGTGAGTCTCGATCTCACCGGAAACCTCATCATCCAGCTTTTTTCGTTCAAGAGCCTGAACTTGGGCTTCCGTCAAGACAATCCCTTCCTCTGCGACCTTCTTTTCGAGAGCCTTAAGCCGATCTTTGAAGCATGACAGTTCATGGCGTAACCAGACACTGCGAACCCCGCTGGGGGAAATAAAAATGCCCTTTTTGCGCAGTTCGTTGCTGGCTCGAACTTGACCATGCGCAGGAAAATCAACTGCGTATTTTACGACGGCATCTTCGGTTTGCTCGTCAACGCGGTTTCTCAGGTTTGGTTGGCGGCGGTCCTTTTCGATCAATGCCTCGAAACCGCCATCATCCACCGCATCCTTATAGCGATAGAAGGTGTCTCTTGAAACGCCCATAATCTGGCAGGCTTTGGACACATTCCCCAGTTCCTCGGCCAGAGTCAATAAACCTACTTTGTGCTTGATGATTCTTCCGTTACCATTGAGCATGAGGGTTACCTTTCTTGTTTTGATGGTTTGGGTCGCACCTCCATCAAAACCGGTAACCCTCACTTTTTCAAGCTCGGTGTCCGATCAAGTCTGAACTACTGCACATAATACCGTTTCCTGCTTGACCATCTCCTGTCTCGTCGTTATCTTTCCCGCATGGCCCGTTTATCCTGACTCGTCATTTCTGGTTGTCCCCATCACGTCACCCAGCGAGGTGTTCGTTCCATCGACATTTTTTCCAGCGACGAAGACCGCCATGCCTATCTGAATTTCATGGCGGAAGAGTCCGAACGTTTCGGATTGTCCTTTCTGGCGTGGTGCCTGATGGACAACCATGTTCATTTGATCGTTGTGCCGGAAAAAGAAACTTCCCTCGCCCGCGCCGTCGGCGAAGCCCACCGCCGCTACACCCGAATGAAAAATTTCGCAGAAGGGGTGCGGGGCTATTTGTTTCAGGGGCGTTTCGGCTCCTGCGTGCTCGACGAGTCTCATCTGCTTTCAGCGGCGCGATATATTGAACTGGACCCCCTCAAGGCAGGCCTGATAAAGCAAGCTTGGGACTATCCGTAAGCGAGCTGTCGATTTCATTGCTGCCAAGCTGAAACTGACCCCCTGGTGCGAGAAAGGACCTTGCCGGGGATGGTTGATGACTGGAGGAGCTTTCTCCATCAAGAGAATCCAGGGGCACAAGAACGTGTGCTGAAAGGAACGCGAACAGGTCGACCGGTCGGCAGTAACGATTTTGTCTCTCAGCTGGAGGCGATGTCGGGACGAATTCTGCACCCGGGTTTGCCGGGGTGACCTCGAAAAGAGAAATAGGTATTGTGTCCCCAGAATGGCCTCTACGGACGTTGTTCGTTTCGTCTCAGCATCGACGACACTGTTAGCTTCTGTGCTGGAGGGGCCTTTATAGCGAGCTTTCCAGATCGATAACCTGGCAGTTTTGATCGCGCGGGCTTCAAGTTGGGCTGATTTGGCAGATCTGCCGTCTATCAGGTTCAGATTACCTCTAAAGCAAAACCGGATTACATAACTGATCATAATACAAGAAAGCCTCAGCCTGTTTATGCAGACTGAGGCTTTCTTGTTCAGTATTTGGAACCCTCCCCTCTCCGAAAAGCTTGACAATTCTAGGTATAGAGGAAGGTTGAATCTTTCCTTTAGTTTCGCTTGGACTTTGGATTTTTAGCCTTACTTTTCTTGGCCTTCTTCTTTTTATCTGTCGTCTACTTGTTGCTCTTTGGGTTCAGCGATTTAAGTGGAAAACCAGGCCGCCGCCCCTGGGGGGTGAGCAATAGTTTCTTTATTTCAGCTAGCTGACCTTGTACCTGAACCAGTAGGGCTTTGACCTCTTGGTCGTGAGTCGCAAGAGCCGCGTTTATCTTAAGGTCATGCTCGGCAAGAGCCATATTGACGACCTGATCATGTGCAGCTAGCGCGGCCTTTATCTCATCATCATGTTTGTAAACAGTGTTTTTCATTTCAGTGTCGTGTAGGACTAACATTTCGGCAATATTTTCATCCTCGTCGATGCCGACGGACAGCTTTGTCCATTTAGCCGACACAGTGACTTCTGCTCCACTGATTAGGGGTGTTGTTGCAAAAGCTCCGGCGGTGAACCAGATACGGTAGGATTTTCCGCGCTGCAGTTTCACCTGAAAGCGTGCCGTTTCGCCTTTAAGACTAACCTGGGTGGCCCCCATCGCCACATCTGTGAGTCCCTGATCGCCGGAACGGTCCTTTTTGAACAATTCCATGGTTCCGATAGGGAGCGGTTTGTCAGGATCGGTAATATCTTCAATGCTTAACGTCAGCGACATTTCAGCGTCGTAGCCAAACCCGCCGAGGATTCCACCGAACAAGTCATAGGCGACAGAAACCTGAGCATCGACAAAATTATCGGTATTCCCAATATTGTCGATCTTGAAATCGTTGTAGATGGCACTAGATGCGTAGTGCGCAGGGCTTAATGCATTGGTGGGGTCCGGCACATAAGCATTGCTATAAGCCGCTGATACACGGTTTTTTTTGAGATTGTAGCTGGTATTTGTATATGGAGGTAGGTTTGCTATCCAGGGAGGTGTTAAATATCCAAGACAATTCTTAACAGGTACGTCAACCGATGCCGAAGAATAAAGGCATTCTCTTTTGCCATTCTCGGCCTGGCTGAAAAATACCATGTTACCTGGAGCCACTGTTTTTACCTCAGCCAGCGCTGGCGAGGTGGCGAGGAAAAAAAATAAAACCCCTAGTGCGAGAACACCTTGTCTCCAAACATTCTGCTTCATACAAAACCTCCTTTTTCAATTATAGGGTTAATGATGATATGAGCCGACCGATAAGTGATTATGTTTTTCCTGGAATCGTGGCTAAAGGCTTGAAAGGCGAAAGAAGTTGTTATTTGACAGCTTTCTGTGCATAGCTATTATCCATTCACCTGTGGAGAAAAATTTATGTGATTTCAAGCAATTATTGCGCCATCATTAAAAGGCTCACAGTTTCAGTAGGTTATGCTTTTATAAAAAATTACATCGAATATCTGTAAAGAAAGCCAACAGTGGATTTCTTGGGAAGCCAATTGTCAATTTCTTACATCTAAAGTTTTAAAAGGTGAATCTTGTGGCTGTCGTTCAAGATATTTTAACTAGATAAACTGCATCTAGTATCTGGGGCACTCCCCCAATCTTGTCAAAACTTAGTAAACTCAGTTTTGGTAGGATCTTTGCTGTCTGATCAGTCAATTATCAAATATGTAATAATGCTAGCTCGACTGAGTAGGTCAAATCTCGAATCTTGTTCCAAGATGTTCCCACGTTGCGAACTGTTACCTAAATCGATCAAACCCAATAATTGATCTCAAAAGTAGTGATTTAAGGACTTACGCCCAGACATTTGAAGCATAATTTGGCCCTCTTCCCTCGACGTGATTTCGGGTGGTTAGAGGGTCTTTTTGCTTGCTCCTCATTTTGGAGCAACATATGAGAAGATCCGGCTGAAATACTTCTGCAATTTCGAGCAGGTAGGAAATTGATGAGAGCGGCCTAGCTAAAATTGTTTGGGGTGGGCTTAAAAAAGTCCGATTCCTTAGGCTTTCCCGATTATCCGTTGTTCAGATCCCCATAGTTTTGATGAAATGTAGTGACATAACTTAAATTTAAACCAAAGCGCCCCAATCGTTTTCAACGAGCGATTGGGGCGCTTCTATTTGTGAACCAACGAGAATTCAAGCAGGAACTTATCTCTACTGTCCGTCCCCCCAGAATTTCCACCATTTTTTTCGTTGTTGACGCGACTCCTGTCCTTTTTCAGAGCCCTTGGCCAGTTCTTTTTGTTCTTGGAGAGATTTTTTCTCTCTTTGTTTTTCAATCCCTTTGAGTTTATCGTCCTGTTCCTCGTCTTGCTTTTGAGCTTTTTGTTTAACTTTCGGCTGCTTGCTTTTTTCCTTTTCCTCTTTGAGTTCCCGATCATCGTCGGAGTCATCTGAATCTTTGTTTTTCATTTCTTCTTTATGCAATTCCTTCTGTTCTTGGGTCGGTTTTCCTTTTCCTGCCCATGATGGTTTGTCAGCAAGGACCGGGTTGGAAAAACAGAAAAATAAAAGAGCAATCAGCGCAAACGTCTTTTTCACGAAAATAACCTCCTGAATTTATAAGATATTCGTTTTGTTGTGCCTACGGGGTTGTTAAAAAATGAATTTAACAAGAAATTCTTCGCTTGGAAATATTAGTTTCAAACTTGTGACTATCGAAGTCCGAGGCGTGACAATAATTTTCCGAGTTCTCGGTTGAGGGAATGGTCCCGGTGGAGGAATGAAAATACCGGTGGCTTACGCATTTCGAACTTTCGCAATTCCTGCATCAACTGCGGGTGAGGACCAAGCTTTATCCCCTTTTTGAACGTCTCTAAGGCTGTTCCCCTCTTATTTCTCAGCAGGTAGATACGTCCCAGATTGTAGTAGTGATCAGCGATTGTCGGCTCTTCTTTAATGGCCCCTATGCACATATTAATGGCGTTGCTATATTCTTGATTCACTTTTGCACAGCAATAAGCAAGGTGTGAACGAACTTTCGGGGTACTGTTGAGTTTTTCGGCCTCCTCAAGTAAAAGCATTGCTTCAAGAACATTTTCTTTTTCGAGCAAAGCAATGCCTTTACCGACGAGTTCAAAATATCTGCTTGATGACTTAGATTCTTCTTCTACTGTTGTTTTTTCTGCTGCTTTTTCAGAGGTACTCAATTGAATATTTTCGAAACAATCTTCTATCGTCTGGTCTATGGATCTCGAAACTGTTGATTCAGGTTTCCTGATTGCGTCTGATAGCGGGAGTAGCTCTTCGCAATTAGGGCATTTGCACTGAGTTGCCGTTTGGGGAATCTCATTTTCAGAGATAGTCGTATTGAATGCGCATTTTGGGCAGCAAAACTGAATTATTGTCATTTGAAAACCTTGAAAACAACATGATTTTTACCAGTTAAAATCAATATGCTAGCATATTGGCACTCTTTAACTCAAAGAATTCCTCCGAATCGCCGGGGCAACCCCCTGCGCCCAAACCAGAATGTTATTCTGATGTGTGTTCTTTTTAGGCGGTCTCATATATCGTGACAAAAGTAAGCCCCGGTACCAGCCAGGGCTTCTCTGTTTCAGGATCTCGAAAGTAGTTACTTTTGCCCCGTTGACAGTGATTTTAGATGCCCCAGATCTTCATCGATCCGGGGCATTATACTTTCAAATGTCCCGACAATAACCGCCCCATTTAGGGCGAAGGCTGCAATCACCCCATAAAAATATTTCTGAGCATAAATTCCTATTCCCTGACGTATGTATCGATGTCTGTCTCATGCGGCATCCCCATCCGGCGGGCATACTCCGACTCGATAATTTGATAATGGTTGCGGGTCTCTTTCGCCATCTGAGTAAAAACTGTACGAACCCCCGGGTCGATGATCTGCCGGGCAGTATTGAGCAGCGACTTCTCCAGCTTTAGTTCTTTTTCCATAGCTATTTCCCGTGCCCGCCGCTCCTTGAAACTGATATCTTCTATCCCGTTCAACTCTTTGAGCACCGCCGCATTAAAGGTGCAGGGTTGATTGATGAAATCTTCGAAGGTGCCGAAGTTGTCACCGTTATAATGACGGAAAAAATTATGGGCATGCTCTTCCTTGTCTTTAGCTAGGCGGTTAAAAACAGATTTAGCGCCTTCGTCAGTTGCCATCTCAGCCGCACGGCGATAGAAACAGATCAGTCCTTTTTCGGTTTCGACAGCAATTTTAAGAGCTTCTTGATGCTTCATTTCTTGTGGCATAGGAGCCTCCCTTAGAACGGTGTTATACAAAAAGGCTATCGTCATAAGATAGCCGAGAAGAGCCACTTGTCAAATGTGTAAGTCGCCCCCGTTTTGTGCTTTCGTTTAGCGGGTCGAGACTTTCTTGTTAGTTGCCCGATAATGTAATCCTGCTTTACCTTCAGGCATAATATATATTTGGCCTGTGAAAAATCAGGATTTTACTTATGTGAACGATCTTCAAGGCCTAAATGCCTATTTTCAAAACTTGTGATTTGAATCTCACTTCTCCATTTTGACACACCAAAATCGACCCTTCCGCTTTGCTGTGATTTCAGCAACTTAGCGGAAGGGCTATTTTTGATACGGATTTTTGAGATATTTCAGCAGGAATAGTTCAATGATTGCAGCCTGTTGGAAGATCGGGTGGGTCGGCCTGCTGGCAGTTTTGGTTGAGTGAGCTTCAAGCCAGGCAAATTTTACCGATTTCCGGTCTATCAGGTTCAAAAGATTTGAGATTTTCCGGCAATCGGACAACAGCTTCAACCAATCTGCCACAACTTGCTGGACAGATTGGTTACTTCATGGAGCGCACTTATTGGAATCTCATTAAACCAAAACCCTATAACCATAAAGGTAATGTTTCTAGGGAGTTAAGCTTAATTGAATATAATATCTAACGTCCTTGCCTCCCCTTAAAAAGGTGGTAAATCTTTAGAGGAATAGTCAACAATAACAAAATCCCGACAAAGCCAACGCTTCTGTGAAGAGGTGGGCGGAAAGCGGCGGGTCTTTGTTTGCAAAGATGGCCGAGCTACCGATGGATGTTGATCCTTATGGTGTGCTCGGCCTTTGTTATTTGCAGGTGATGTCATATATGGAAGGCAATGTAATCAGGCACTAGTGCTTTGCAAAGAGAAGGCAAGTCAAGTTGCTAATTTAATAAATTGTTTTTTTCGACTTACCCTCGGCTGGTTGTGGGTTGTCTGCCAGGTGGACAGGCGCAAAGTGGCCAAAGAGTCTGAATCGACAAGAAACAACAGAAAGGGAGGATTCCATGAAAAAGAATTGGTTATATCTCTTAATCGCTATGCTTGCTTGGGCCTTATCTGCACAGGCAGCCCCAACACCTGTCTCTAGTTGCAACACGGTTCTTGATGAACGTGGGGCTTACTTCTTAACCACCGACTTAACCTGTCCGGAAACAGGTGTAACCATCACAGCTAAGAATGTGCATCTTGACCTTAAGGGACACACCATTGCATTTGATGTTAATGGTGGTGGTCTTTGGGCAGGTATCCTCATTTTAGCAGACAACGCCAGCATCAACGGCAATGGTGGGACACTGGAGGGATTCAATTATGGAGCTCTAATTGGACTGCCTCCATTTGGCCCTGATTTAACTGAGCGGTCCGCAAAAAATTGCAAGATACAAGGGGTGAAAGTTACCGATAATACGAATGCGGGGATCGCCGCAGGCTGGGGGTCTTCAAATAACCACATCATTGGCAACACTGCTATGGGTAATCTAAGAGGGATTCTACTGTTTGAAAAATCGCCAGGCAATTTAATAAAGGACAACATCGCGTCACAAAACTTCATCGGAATCCTCATCCACGATTCAAATATGAACCAGATTCTGCACAACACGACAAATAATAATGTTGGAGAGACTGATCTGGGCATTATTACTGGTTTCGGAATCTCATTGCGAAATGGGGCCAGCCGAAATGTCGTTCAAGGCAACACTGCGAATGACAATGGGCGATGGGGAATCGCATCGACCGGGAATGAACTCTCACCGTTCCCAACGAACAACAACATTCTGGTCAACACGGCGCAGGGCAATGTTTGGGACCTTGCCGACTACGATTCTACTTGCACCAACAATTGGGTAAACAACACGTTTGATCAAGAGATATCGATTGCCTGCATGATTAAGTGATCAGGAATATTAAGGGGGATCGGCGTATGTCAGTGCCGATCCCCTGTAGCCAAGATGGCCCGGACCGAGCTAATGCAGATGGTTGATAAAGAATTGGTTTCCAGGCAGGGGAAAGCTAATCTTAAATTAAATATAGTGATTTAGGTGGAAGGCTGCTGCCGAACTGAGCACAGCCTCCGCTTGTCAGTCTTTCTGAGTCTGCTCGACAGATTTCTTGTCCAGCTTCGCCGCCAGCCTGCAAAACCGTCGCCCTTGAAACATTGAGATGGCGAGCAAAATCCTCTTTGCTGGGAATGTCTACGAAGCTAGAATCGATTTATCCGCGAAGAAAAGGTTCAGTCATGTGTGGTGAGAGGTAATCGATGGCGACGGGAAAAACAATTCTTGTGATATATCATTCCCAGGGCGGTACTATGGAGGAAATGGCCAAACGGTTTGCCGCTGGTGCCGCACGGGAGGAAAGTATAACCGTTGACCTGAAACCGGCTGGGGAAGCGACCCTTGATGAAAGTTCGCTGCCCCGCCGATTATCATGAACGTTATATGTCTGAGTTACGGATAAACTGCTCAGAGCCTTAAAGATGTGGCCAGAATGCGCATATGTGACCAGCCTCTTTAATCATGGCTCTCTCCATTACCCGTGCCCCTGACTTGGTCGACAGTGATTTTTAGCTGGAACAGTCTGTGCCACTATTCATGCTCGCGCTTCGATTGATGTCGGAGTAATTATGAAACAACTAGTTATGATGATTCATTACTATATGAACTCTACGAATCCACTGCTTTTAGGTACAATCAGCGAATAAATTTTCGTTAGGAGAATGAATAATATGAAAAAGTTTCTTATCAATATGAAGTGGTCGATGTGGATAACATTAGCGCTCGTCATGATGTCGTGCAACACTTTTGCTGCAGATTGCCCGACCGATATAAAAGCGATGACAAATGAAGATGCAAAGGTGCCCTTAGATGTGCTGAGGCATCGCGTCAAGCCGCTGACGAAATGCGAGCTAGAAGTTGAAGCGCAGGCCTGGCTTGTATTGTTAAAGGGAAAAGTCTCTCAAATCAGTGACGCTGAAGTAGCGGCGATCTACAAGAAGGAAGAGATAAAAAAAGCGAAGGAAGTGGAATCGATACTGAAGGATGTAAAAGAAGCAAAAAACGGTGATGATCGTGAAGGGAGAATAGAAACCACTCAGGAAGCAAAGGCCGCCCTGAAAGAAGTAGAAAGAAAATCCGCACAGGATGTTTCGGTGCAAAAAGCCATTAAGGCTGCGACTGCAAAAGCCAAAGAAGAGGACAAGCCCGTTTCCGTTAGCGACACGACAAAGGAAGCTAAAGCGGAGATAAAAACTGCGTTAATCAAGCATGTCACGGATCTGAGGGCGGAAAGAACCTCACTTATCGATCTCTTTAATGTTGTGCTTGCTGAGCTGGAATCGAAAGGTGGTGAGATCAAAGAATACGATAGCTATATCAAAGCAGTCTCCGGCATCAAGGTTGATGTGACGGACGCGAGCGCAACATGGACTACGATTACCGGTTGGTTGTTGTCCCCTGAAGGCGGCTTTCGCTGGGCCGTAAACCTGATTCAGTTCATTGTAATTGTCGTGGCATTCTACTTCCTTTCTATTCTTGCCGGAAAAGCCGCTAAAAAAGCATTTTCGAAGTCGACGCATTTCACAACATTATTGCGCGAATTCTTGGTGTTGGCAGCACGTCGGCTTGTTCTGTTCATCGGTTTTTTTGTCGGTCTGTCTGCGATGGAGGTAAACATCGGGCCGGTGCTGGCTATCATCGGCGCGGCCGGCTTTGTTATTGCTTTTGCTTTGCAGAATTCACTGAGCAATTTTGCCAGTGGCATTCTTATGCTGGTCTATAGGCCATTTGACATAGCCGATATGATCAATGTGGCGGGTGTTCTGGGCAAAGTTGAATCGATGAATCTGTTGTCTACTCAGCTAAGAACCCCCGATAACCAGCTTGTAGTTGTTCCCAATAACTCAGTCTGGGGTGATGTCATTATCAATGTCACTGGTATCACGAGGCGTCGTGTAGATCTGGTATTCGGTATCGGCTATGGCGACGATATCGATGTGGCGCAGAAAATTCTGGAAAATATCGTAAACGAGCACGAACTTGTTTTGAAGGAACCAGAATTTATTGTGAAACTGCACGAACTCGGGGATTCATCGGTTAACTTTATCTGCCGACCCTGGGTTAAACCGGAGGATTACTGGAACGTTTACTGGGATATCACCCGTGAGGTTAAGCGCCGGTTTGATGCTGATGGTGTTTCAATACCCTTTCCGCAGCGTGATGTTCATATATATCAGGAAACAACATAAGGGTGTCGATGGGTTGATAAGCAAGCAGCGCTTTAATATGATAAGCAAGCAGCGCTTTAATAGTATTCTATTGTAAAGACTTGGATAGCACTCTTTTAAAAAATTAAAGGTTCTGCTGATTCTGTAATATAGCTAAAAACCTTCAGCAATGTAGAATCGTTTTTTCAAAAATCAGAGATTCACTTTTGAAAGAGAATTTTTCTATGATCTCGTCAATTCTCAGAAGTTGTAACAAAATGGAGCCCCGGTCATAGCTGGGGCTTCTTCGATTCTGTGTCTCGAAAGTAGTAAGTTGTGACTGCCCGACAGTCAGTTTTCGATGCCCCAGGTCGGTCAGATCTGGGGCTTTTTATCTTCCAAAAATCGGAAAATCAAATTCGATAATTGTTCTGTCGGAGCCGCTCCTGGATGAAATCGGGAGTTATGGGAGGACTTTTGAAAGGAAAATCATGGGGGATCGGCCTGTCAAAAATCAGCATTTCACTTTTGATAGGGCAAAATCGGTCGTTTTCAGAAGTTCTATTTTTAATGCATAGATTTAAGACGGAAAATCTATAATTTCCCAGCAGTGGGCTTGACCTCTCATTAAGTTCTGATAGAAGTAAAATACAAATCACAAAAATATCGACAATCCCGAAAAAGCCAGTCCTTCTGTGAGGGGGGGACGGAAAGCGACGGGTCTTTGTAGGTAAAAGATGGCCGAGCTGCCGAAGGATATTCATCCTTATGGTGTGCTCGGCCTTTTTATTGCTGGCGACTTGCTTAGCCTGAAAGGGAAAGATATTAAAGGATGTATTGGAGGCATGCATGACAAGCTGAGAGTTATCCAGAACAAGATAATAACTCGACATGTATCCTAAGAAAATATAGTAATAAATAACAGTAACTAAAAGTTAAAGGTTGAATTTATGTCAGACCTTATGGAGGAAATTCGAAAAAACAAAGATGTGTTAACAGTTATTTTTACTGCTGCTAGTGTAGTGATGGCAGCTCTTGCCTTAATTGTAAGTTTAATAGTAAACATTTAGTTATTTAAAAAAACAGAGCAATTTAATAAATCAAACAAACTTACTGATATACATATTTACATACAACACGGTAGAGATTCAATGTACGAAATATTTAATTCATGGAAAAAAGATAAAAAAGATACTGAAGATAATGAAATTAAAAAAGAATTTATTATAAAAAATAATAAGTTAAAGAAGGAATTTATGCAATATTACAACGAAAACTACCATGAAAAGGAATGGAAAACGGATGAAAAGAAAATGAGCAAGAATATACATATGTATTTACATGAATTGGACTACACATGGAAAAGAATTGAAAAATATAAAGAATTCAAAAAAACAGATGTTATGGAGCAATTAGGGGAAGGGATTGAAATGGATAAAGAGTTAATAATGATATATCTTGTGGCACATTGGATTGAACACTACGGAGAAGAGTATAACGAAATAGAAAATAAATTTTGGAAAGATGTTCCAAACATTGTAAACGCAGCTTCAGAATGGAAAAAGAAATTTTAGGCAAAAAACATAAACAATCAGTGAAGGCGACGGGAAGAAGCGCTGAGGCGTTACGCGGAAAACTACTCGACCCGCGCCTTACTTTTTCGTTAGGCGTTGGCAACGTCACTTCAGGAGATCGTTATGGACAGAGACATCGTCAACTCCGTGCACTTCCTCTACCTGAACGGAGCAAGCGAGATACAGAAGATACTCGCGCCGCTATGGTGTGGCCCGGACACCGAGGAGGCGGTAAAGGACCTGACCGAGGAGATCGATGACAAGCGCCGCCTGAATCCGTACCTGTACAAGTTTCTAAAGGAGCTTGAGTGGCAATTGATGTCCCTGCCGAGGTCGGAATATGTCCTGGGCTACCCTCTTGGCGCCCCGCAGCGCAAGCCGGGCGAAGCTCGAGCTGCGTTTGTGGCAATGCCATATGGTCCGTTGTGGTTCAAGCTTATTTGCGACACCATAGTTGACACTGCGTCGGGCTTGGGTTTCGCTGCCGAAGTCTCCAAGGACATCTCGGTCCCAGGCACGATCCGGAACCAGATATGGGTCGGTATACGTCGATCTGAGGCAGTAGTCGCAGACATAACCGGCCACAACCCGAACGTCCTGTACGAAGTTGGCTTGGCGCACGCGCTGGGCAAGCACACCATCCTCATAGCCCAAGAAGAAACACTGTT
>CAMYNC010000085.1:28410-44865 GCA_947259685.1 uncultured Desulfuromonadales bacterium
CGCTACTCAGCCGACGATCCCGACGATCTTGGCGCCAAACTGAAGGCGGCCTTCCAAGCGGTGCCGGCCAGATACCCGTTCGATACAGCCTCGCCAGATGACGCCTAACCCTTCGCTCAAGCGGAGCGCCAACGACGGCATGCCACGCTTGGCCCTCATTTCATTCTGGACCAAGCGCGCTACGCCGCTGTCGCCCGCTTAGCTCAAATGTTGAGGCTGTAGAAAAACGCCTTCCTGTATGTCACCATTCTCAACCCACAAAAAGCCCTATCTGGAAAAGCCAGACAGGGCACTTCTGGCTTCTTGCTTTCCGAAGAGGCGTCTCATATATGGTGAGTTAATCTCATGGCCCCCGACATTTAGAACATAGAATCGGCCCTTTCGCCTTGCTGTAATTTCAGCGACTTAGCGAAAGGGCCTTTTTGATACGGACTTTCGAGACAATTTGGGTAGAAATAGCGTTGTGATTACGGTCTGGTAGAGATCTGGCCAGTTCGATCTGCTGGCAACATTGGATGAACAGTGGTCTGAGGCAGACATTTTGGCCGATCTGTCGTCTATCAGGTTCATAGTTTTGACATGTCGAATCCCCCCTGAGATGCCCCGGATTGTAGGACTATAAAACACTGAAATTTATCCTCCAGTAAGTCTGCCAAAATCGGATAGAGTATCTTTTCAGACGGTCTTAGCATTCTTGCGTTCCATGTTCTCAAA
Organism: uncultured Desulfuromonadales bacterium; assembly: GCA_947259685.1. Next base: position 29,125 of record CAMYNC010000085.1, read on the forward strand.
GGGCATTTCAATTACTATGGCGTGCCCGGTAACAGCAAAGCACTGAACGCATTTCTCTTCCAGATTAAACATGCCTGGTGGCATGCACTACGCAGACGCAGTCAGAGAGGAAAACGGTTGACATGGCAGCGTATGCAGGTCTGGACAGACAGGTGGTTACCCCGAACAAAGAGTGCGACATCCATACCCGAATCAACGCCTCTGCGTTTGACCCGAGGCAGGAGCCCGGTGCGGTAGTTCCGCTCGCCGGGATCTGTGCGGGGGGCACCGGGTAACCGGTGTTCCTACCGCGACATATGAGACAGGAAATTCCGTCGGTATTGAATCCGGTGGCTGCAGTATCGTTCGGATATGAATCCCTCTTCAGGTCCCCCTCTCTAAAACACTTTGGTTTCGGAAATTCGTCCGGACGGCAAACAGATTACCAAAGACCCATAAGTAGAAAACAATCTAAACCATTCCCTTGCCAAGCCATAATCCTGCAGTAATGTTATAGGTGAATCGTCGCTTCTCATTAAGTAAATAAAAAACAGCGATGCCACGGGAGGGTAAATGCGGATACTCAGGTTCATACTCGTGGGCCATCCTATTACCATCAGGTAATACAATTTAAAAAGCAGTAAAACCGAGCAACACCTGAACGACGCGTTTGCAGGAAAATCACAGGCAAATCGTCGTTACCTGTTTTTTCATCCAAGGCTGACGTTGAAAGTTGCGCAGGCATTCGATATCGAATCCATCCATCCAACAACGCTGCAGCCTAATATCAGCGAGGTAAACATCATGAAAGCACACAATTTATTAATGACAATAGCATTGGCAGGAATGATGGCTTTGTCAATGGCGCCACAGGAAGCCATGGGCGAGGAATCAACACAAATTAGCAAGCCTCAAGGCACAGTTGGTACTGGCTCGTTCGCGGCTGGCCAAGCGCAATCAAATCAGTTTTGGTGGCCGGATCAGCTCAATCTTTCACCTCTACGCGACCATGACGCACGCTCAAATCCGTTGGGTGAAGATTTCAACTATGCCGAAGCATTCAAGAAACTTGATCTGGAAGCGGTAAAGAAAGATATCGATACGCTACTGACCACATCGCAGGACTGGTGGCCAGCGGATTTTGGTAATTATGGCCCGTTTTTCATTCGTATGGCATGGCACAGTGCAGGTACCTACCGCACGTTGGATGGTCGCGGCGGTGGTGGCGGCGGACAGCAGCGCTTTGATCCACTCAATAGTTGGCCGGACAATGGCAATCTGGACAAGGCACGCCGCTTACTGTGGCCAGTGAAGCAAAAATACGGCGAGTCTCTCTCCTGGGGTGATCTGATGATTTTGACCGGTAATGTCGCACTGGAGAATATGGGCTTTGAAACCTATGGTTATGCCGGTGGCCGTGCCGATGACTGGGAACCGGATCTAGTCTATTGGGGGCCGGAAGTGGCAATGCTAGCCAGCGACCGTCATGAAAAAGATGGTAGTTTGCAACGCCCGCTTGGTGCTACTCATATGGGCTTGATCTATGTAAACCCGGAAGGGCCGATGGGTCAACCTGATCCGGTCGGTTCGGCGAAAAACATTCGTGTGGCTTTTGGCCGCATGGCAATGAATGATGAAGAGACGGTTGCCTTGATCGCAGGTGGTCATACCTTTGGTAAAATGCACGGCGCGCATAAGCCAAGCGATTGTCTGGGTGCAGAGCCCGCTGCTGCTCCGATTGAAGCACAAGACTTGGGCTGGGAAAATAAATGCGGCAAAGGCCATTCGGAAGATACGGTAACCAGTGGTTTGGAAGGTGCCTGGACGCAAGCGCCAACCCAGTGGACCACGCTGTATCTGTCAAATCTGCTCAATAACGAATGGGAGCAAACACGCAGCCCGGCCGGAGCTATTCAGTGGGTACCCAAAGACAAAAGCCTACATGAATTAGTACCGGATGCGCATATTAAAGGGAAGCGTAACCCACCCGTCATGACCACGGCTGATTTGGCGGTGAAGTTTGACCCGGAATATAAAAAGATTGCTGAGCGTTTCCTGGCCAATCCGGATGAATATCAAAAAGCGTTTGCCAAAGCCTGGTATAAGCTGACGCATCGTGATATGGGGCCGCGCAGCCGCTATTTGGGCAAGAATGTGCCAACCGAAGAGCTTATTTGGCAAGACCCAATTCCGGCGGTTGATTATAAGCTTATTAGCAAAGGAGATGCTGAGGATCTGAAGGAAAAAATCCTCAAATCCGGCCTCGCCGTGCCTGAGCTGGTGCGTGCTGCATGGGCATCTGCTTCTATCTTCCGGGCATCTGACATGCGTGGTGGTGCGAATGGGGCACGCATCCAGCTTGCACCGCAAAAAGGCTGGGAGGCCAATAACCCGGCTGAGCTGGCTAACATACTGGAAAATCTTAAGGTAATTCAGAAAGACTTCAATGACTCGCATGCAGGGAGCAAGAAGGTCTCTATGGCAGACCTGATCGTTCTCTCTGGTGCCGCTGCGATTGAGAAGGCAGCTAAAGATGCCGGTGTAAAAGTGGAAGTACCCTTCACGCCGGGGCGTGCCGATGCAACTCAAGCGCAAACGGATGTAGAATCTTTTGCCTTGCTCGAGCCAAAAGCCGATGCATTTCGCAATTACTTCAACAAGGAAGAAAGCTATCGCTCGCCGGCCGAAATGATGGTCGATAAGGCTGATCAGCTGAATCTGACCCTGCCGGAAATGACGGTGCTTGTTGGCGGTATGCGTACGCTGGATGCCAACACAGGTGGCAAGAAGCACGGCGTGTTCACCAACAAACCAGGTACGCTGACCAACGATTTCTTTGTGAATTTGCTGGATATGTCCACCAAGTGGCGCAAAGCGAAAACCGATGGTTTATATGAAGGCGTGGATCGCAAAACCGGCAAGGTGAAGTACACCGCAACACCGGTCGATCTCATCTTCGGCTCCAATTCAGAGCTGCGGGCTGTTGCTGAAGTTTATGCATACGACAACTCAAAAGAACGTTTTGTAAAAGACTTCGTCAATGCCTGGACCAAAGTGATGCAACTCGATCGCTTTGATCTAAAGCACAACCTCTAAGCATTGACCTTTGGGAGTTGTGGCAGTGTTTCTGTCGCAACTCCTAATTCACCTAAGGATAAATCTCTCGCATCGGAGTTTCAAAAATCGAGAGTGTGTTTTTTGAGACGGGCCTCTGGTCATTCTGCACGGATCTCATAAGTAGTAAGTTTCATTGACGAGTGAAAGCCAACTTTTACCCAAAGGTTAGCGTTGTTTGTCTTGGCAACAAATGATTATGCGGGGAGAGGATTTGGGGCCCAAAAAACAACGATGACGGATATCACCAAGGGGTATTTCCGGTTCATTTTACTGATCCGGATCTTCGAGCGATTTGCGTTTCTGGGAGTTTCTTCCACTCCATTAACGACTTTTTTAGGGTCGCTCGCTCTACTTTGCCTCGTTGGTGTTCCCGTCACCGTCTAGTTTCAATCTATCGCAGGCTGCGGGGTTGTCAAGCGGCGAAATTCAACTATATTTCAACTAGTTGTAGCTGCTTGAAATCATTTGGGAATATGTCCCATGATTTTAGTTTTCCAAAGGAGACTGAATATGCCCCAAGAGAAAATTTTACTGTATCACCCCTTCACTTTGGGTGACCTGCAACTGCCTAATCGGGTCCTGATGGCTCCTTTGACGCGATCGCGCTCGAAGCAGCCGGGTGATATTCCTTGGGAGCTCAATGCCACTTACTATGCACAACGGAGCAGTGCGGGATTGATCTTTAGCGAAGCGACCCAGGTCTCACCGCAAGGCAAAGGCTATGCTTTCACGCCGGGGATCTACTCCGACGCGCAGGTTGAAGGGTGGCGCAAAGTCACTGAGGCGGTGCATGACGCCGGTGGACGGATCTATCTGCAGCTCTGGCACGTCGGGCGCATTTCTCGTCCCGAGCTGCAACCGGATGGGCAGCAACCGGTTGCACCCTCGGCCATCAAGCCGGAAGGCGCGCAAACGTTCATCGATGAACACTCCGGCTTGGTTGAAGTTTTAGTCCCGAGAGCCCTTTCGGCTGAAGAGATCCCAAGCGTTGTCGAACAGTTCCGCCAAGGTGCACAGAATGCCAAACGGGCCGGTTTTGACGGGGTTGAGATTCATGGCGCCAACGGCTATTTACTTGATCAGTTCATTCGCAGCAATTCAAATCGGCGCACTGATGAATTCGGCGGCTCCATCGACAACCGGCTGCGCTTTCCCCTGATGGTGGTGGATGCAGTGGTCGAGGTCTGGGGAGAAGGTCGCACCGGAATCCGGGTTTCCCCGACCGGCACCTTCAACGACATGCATGATGATGACCCAGAGGCGACCTACGGTGCCTTTGCGAAAAAACTCAGCGATAAAGGGATTGCCTTCATTGAGGTTGTCGAGGATTCCTTCAAGGGTAATGCAGTCAAAGGACGTCCGGAAACGGTCATCCGAGCAATTCGAGAGAATTTCAAAGGGACCTATATCGCCAACGGCAATTATTCTGCCGAGGAAGCACAGCAAAGAATTGATGCGGGTTTGTGTGACTTGGTTTCATTTGGTCGTTTATTCATCTCCAATCCTGATCTGCCCAAACGGTTTCACGAAGGCGCACCGCTGAATGATTATGATGAAGATACGTTTTATGGCGGTGATCAGCATGGCTACACGGATTATCCAGCTCTCGATGGATGTTGATCCATATTCCGCCTGATGGAAATCGGCGATTTTTCTTTCTTGTATCTTCAGGCACTTAGCGGCCGGACTAGTTTTGGTACGACATACGAGAAAATTACGGATGATTTGTTGTGTAATTTCAGTAGCCTGCTAGCCTTACCCCAGATCCGACCGGCGATTGCTATTAATCTCTGGTCGAAATTGTCAGCAAAGCCCTCGGATTCTGCCGATCAATTCCAGGAAAACAAGAAAAATTGACGGGCGAGGGGCGGGTCACAGCGCTGCAGGCGCGATCCCCGAAAAAGCAATTTCCTATCAGCTCTTAAGGAGAGGGGGAGTAAAATGACCCAAGACAATGAACTGCTCATCTGGATCGACCTGGAAATGTCGGGCCTGGACCCGGAAAAAGAGCGCATCCTCGAGGTGGCCACAGTGGTGACCAACGCCGCGCTGGATATCATCGCCACCGGAGAGACGCTAGTGGTGCACCAAAGCGACAGTCTTCTCGACGCGATGGACGAATGGAATACGAGAACCCACGGCGAATCCAAACTGATCGACAAAGTCAAATGCAGCACCCAGGACGAAGCCGCCGTCGAAGAGGCCGTCCTCGCCTTTATCAAGCAACACGTGGGCGAGGGGCAATCCCCCCTCTGCGGCAACTCCATTGGGCAGGATCGGCGCTTCATCGCCAAGTACATGCCCCTCCTTGACGCCTACCTGCACTATCGAAACATCGACGTGAGCAGCGTCAAGGAACTGGTGCGGCGCTGGTACCCGACCCTGCCCCCCTTCGAAAAACAAAAAGCCCACACCGCCCTCAAGGACATCCACGAATCGATCGCCGAGCTGAAGTACTACCGCGAAAAAGTTTTCGTTCCCCACGTCTAGCCAGCGATCTTAACGGATCAGGTCCTTTTTAATGCAAGCGAATTCGTCTCAACAATTGTGACTTATCGGACATGCGCCACCACCCTCCTGTCGAAAATCCTAAGTTTCGATAATCATGCGCTACGAATTTGTTGGAATTCGGGGGTTGTAGGAATCTGATGTTATTCCTGGGTTGGTCGTTCCACGCGAAGGTTCGGCGCCTGCATCAGATCGCACGGCTGTTGCGGTTCGAGGTCGAAGATCAGATGGATTCGGTCGCGTTCTGAACCGTTGAAAGCCTCGTGCGGCAGCTTGTTGTTGAACCACCAGAGTTCCCCGCATTGCATGAAAACCTTTTCTATGCCGGCCGCGAGGTAGTTGCCGGTCTCGGTCTGCAGCACCAGGTGATAACGGTCACGGCGTTTGTAGTACTCGCCACGGTCGATATGCGGATAGACCTTGCCGCCGGGTGGCAGCAAAGCGATTTTTGCCCGCCCGGGATCGGCATCCATCTCGGCAGCGAAGTCGCGGATAAACTGCATGATCTTTGGAAAGTTGCGCGACATGGTGGTGTTGCGGGTCTCATGCACGTCACGTCGCCGCCGGCCCTGAATCTTTGATTTGCGCAGTCCGCGCAGCGGAATGGCACGGGCTTCGCTTTGGACCTGCATCTTCTCCTGGCGGCCGGTCAGTTGCTCCCAGGCCGACGGGACGTTGTCGATCTCTTCTAGTATCGGGGTGATGTTGATCTGTTCGCGCAGGCAAGAAAAGTTGTTCATTATCTTCCTCCCTTCTCTAAATGGTCAGGCTTTATTTAGTGTAACAAGCCGTACCGGTGGTGGACGCCCGGGCTATGATTGATTCTTAGCATTTTTCACGCCAGCTTCCCTGTTCCCCAGATCAGCATTGATTTGGTCAAAAAAGACACCAAGTAACAGGCCAATGTTACAAATGTGTACCATGGCAAGTGTTACATGCTAGACTCGCTGATACATCCTAAGTGAATACCATACATATTTCCTGATCAAAACCTCCCCCTTCGAAATGAGAATCACCCGCCGTAAGTAATTATTTTTGAGATCCGCTTAATGCAAAACGGCCTATTGATCCTTAGCCTAACCAGGATCCCCATGTATTTCAGAACAACTTTCAGGAAAAGCTCAACCGAAAATTTCGGTTGAGCCTTCTGATGTGCTGGAAATGGTGACTTGCAGGACACCACCTTAGCCGCAGCAGTGTTGACATGATAGGGTTACATGTGGTTCTTTTTAGATAATGATTATCGTTAGCGGGTGGTGTCAATTAAAATGAGTGATTCAGCGATGTATGATCCTAAACAACGCCTCGAGGAGATTATCGTCAAGCTGCGTGATCTGAACTTTCGTATTACCCCGCAGCGGGTGGCGATTCTCGGGATATTTCTGAACAGCCAGGATCACCCGAGCGTTGAGCAGGTTTACGCGCAGGTCAAAGCTGACTTCCCCTCCACCAGTTTGGCGACGGTCTATAAGACGGTAAACTTGCTGAAAGAGGTCGGTGAAATTCTTGAAATAGGTTTCGCTGATGGTGGTAATCGCTACGATGGCAACAAACCCTATCCTCATCCCCATTTGATTTGCACCAAATGCAAAAAAATCATGGACCCTGAGGTCGACCTGATAGATCAGATAACAAGCGATCTAGAACAAACCTCCGGCTACCGGATCGTTTCGCACCAGATTGAATTTTTTGGGATATGCCCCGCCTGTCAGGAGAAATAGGGGCGTAATTTTTTTTACCTCCTTATGGAGAATAATTATTCCTTGATATTGACAATCGATAGTGCTGTGGTAAATAAAGAGGGTCTTGGCAGAGTAAATTTGCCAGCCAGAATATTGAGCAACCGGAGTTGCCATCTGGCAACATTCATTTCTAACGATAAGGAGAGGTAACAGCCAATGAGCAGTATCAAGGGAACCGAAACCGAGAAGAATCTTCTTAAATCCTTCGCTGGCGAAAGTCAGGCACGCACCCGTTACACCTATTTTGCCAGCATCGCCAAGAAGGAAGGCTACGTGCAGATTGCTGACATCTTTGAGGAGACCGCCAACCAGGAGAAGGAGCACGCCAAACGCTTCTTCAAGTTTCTCGAAGGGGGCGACCTGGAGATCACCGCCTGTTTTCCGGCCGGTAAAATGGGCACAACTGCCGAGAATCTGCTGGCCGCCGCCATGGGCGAGCAAGAGGAACACACCGAGCTTTATCCAGCCTTCGCCAAAGTCGCCCGCGAAGAAGGGTTCAACGACATCGCCAAAGCCTGGGAGATGATCTCGGTTGCCGAGCAACAGCACGAAAAGCGCTACCGCGACCTGCTGGCCAATGTTGAAAACAATCGGGTCTTCCAGCGCGAGGAAGAGGTCGTCTGGCGTTGCCGCAACTGCGGATTCCTGCACAGCGGCAAAAAAGCCCTGGAGAACTGTCCGGCCTGCATCCATCCGCAGGCGCACTTCGAGCTGTTGGGTGAGAACTGGTAGGGTCTATTTCCGGCTTTAAACAAATCACAACAGGAGGAAGAAGAGGCACGAGAAAAGCATCGAGTTGTTGAACAAGGCTGTCGCCGATGAAGTGGCTGCATTGTACCAGTACATGTATTTCCATTTTCATTGTGATGACCAGGGCTTCGACCTGTTGGCGACACTGTTTAAAAGAACCGCTATCGAAGAGATGATCCAATTCGAAAACCTCGCCGAGCGGATCCTCTTTCTCGGTGGCGACGTCGAGATGAAAGCCTCTGGCGACATCAAAAAGGTCACCGACGTCGAAGAAATGCTGAAAATGGCCCGTGCCATGGAAGAACAGAGCGCCATGGACTACAACCGCTGGGCCAATGAGTGCAGTGCCAATGCCGATTCCGTATCGAAGAAACTTTTCGAGCAACTGGTGGTCGACGAGGAGCATCTCTACGACCAGTACGATAACGAAATCGACAACCTGGATCGCTTCGGCAAGGAATACCTCGCCCTGCAGTCGATCGAACGCAGCAAATCTCGTCGTGCCATGGCTGGCTCTGGTGGCGAGTGACAACAGTGAGACCTGGATAACTCCATTATATCTATCAGGGGGAGCGTATGGACACCGGCTTGACAGAAGAGGACCAAGGCAGCCCTTGATCGCAAAATTCAACGGTAGTCAGGTTGTATGAGTTGATGGACAAGACTCATTAGCAGCCCAGTAAATCAACTTCGAGAACAAAAGGGGGTAACAGAATGAGTGACGAAAGCAAGTGCCCGGTGACGGGCAAAAGCAGCAAGCAGATCGCCGGCGGTGGCACCTCGAACCGCGACTGGTGGCCGAACCAGTTGAACCTGAATATTCTCCACCAACATTCCTCTCTGTCCAATCCGCTGGGCGAGGAATTTAACTACGCAGAAGAGTTCAAGAGCCTCGACCTTGATGCCCTGAAGCAGGATCTCTATGCATTGATGACCGACTCGCAGGACTGGTGGCCGGCCGACTATGGTCACTACGGTGGGCTCTTCATCCGTATGGCATGGCACAGCGCCGGCACCTACCGCACCGGCGACGGCCGCGGCGGAGCAGGGTCCGGTTCGCAACGCTTCGCGCCGCTGAACAGCTGGCCCGACAACGCCAACCTCGACAAGGCCCGTCGCTTGCTTTGGCCAATCAAGCAAAAATACGGCAACAAGATCTCCTGGGCCGATTTGCTGATCCTCGCCGGCAACTGCGCCCTGGAGTCGATGGGCTTTAAAACCTTTGGTTTCGGCGGCGGCCGCGAAGACATCTGGGAACCGGAAGAAGATATCTATTGGGGTTCTGAAGACGAGTGGCTGGGCGATGATCGATACAAAGGCGAGCGGGAACTCGATAATCCACTTGCCGCCGTGCAGATGGGTCTGATCTATGTCAACCCGGAAGGGCCGAACGGCGAACCGGATGCGGTCGCGTCAGGTAAAGATGTTCGCGAAACCTTCGGCCGTATGGCGATGAACGATGAAGAGACCGTCGCCCTGGTCGCCGGCGGTCACACCTTCGGCAAATGCCATGGTGCCGGTGATGCTGACCAGGTCGGCCCGGACCCGGAAGCCGCCTGCCTCGAAGAGCAGGGTCTCGGCTGGAAGAGCAGTTTCGGCGATGGCAAGGGGGATGACACCATCAGCAGTGGCATCGAAGGGGCCTGGAACCCGACCCCGACCAAATGGGATATGGGCTATTTCGACACCCTGTTCGGCTATGATTGGAACCTGGTGAAAAGTCCGGCCGGCGCCTACCAGTGGGTTCCGTCCGATCCGGCGGCAGCGACTGCGGTACCGGGCGCCCATGATGCGTCCAAAAGACAGCCCCCGATCATGACCACTGCGGATCTCTCGCTGCGGATGGATCCGATCTATAAGCCGATTGCCAAGCGCTTCCACGAGAACCCGGAAGAGTTCGCCGACGCCTTCGCCCGCGCCTGGTTCAAGCTGACCCACCGCGACATGGGTCCGCGCTCCCGCTATCTTGGCGCGGAAGTGCCTGAAGAAGAATTGATTTGGCAGGACCCGGTGCCCGTAGTTGATCATCAGCTGATCGATGCGCAGGATATCGCCAATCTCAAGAGCAAACTCCTCGCAGCGGGACTCTCGATCTCGCAACTGGTCTCGACCGCCTGGGCGTCGGCGTCGACTTTCCGCGGCTCCGACAAGCGCGGTGGCGCCAACGGCGCTCGTATCCGGCTTGCGCCACAGAAGGATTGGGACGTCAATCAACCGGAACAACTGAGTAAGGTGCTGGAAACCCTCGAGGGGATCCAGCAGGAGTTCAACAGCGGGCAGGCAGGCGGAAAGCAGGTTTCCCTGGCGGACCTGATTGTTCTCGGCGGCTGCGCAGCCATCGAGCAAGCGGCAAAAAATGCCGGCCATGAGCTGAGCGTTCCTTTCACTCCGGGACGCACCGATGCCTCACAGGAACAGACCGACGCGAGGTCATTCAACCCACTCGAACCGGTTGCGGACGGGTTCCGTAACTACCTCAAAAAGAAATACTCGGTCACCGCAGAGGAGCTGCTGATCGATCGAGCGCAACTGTTGACGTTGACCGCGCCTGAGATGACGGTTCTGGTTGGCGGCCTGCGCGTCCTGAACGCCAACACCGGACAATCCCAACACGGCGTCTTCACCAAGCAGCCGGAGAAGCTGACCAATGACTACTTCGTTAATCTCCTCGACATGGGTACGACGTGGAAGGCAACATCGGAAGAGGGCGACCTGTTCGAAGGCCGTGATCGCAAGAGCGGCGAACTCAAGTGGACTGGCACCCGTATCGACCTTATCTTCGGTTCGAACTCGCAGCTCCGGGCCGTCGCCGAAGTCTATGGTTGTGAGGACTCCCAGGAGCGGTTCCTGAATGATTTTGTCGCGGCGTGGAACAAGGTCATGAACCTTGACCGTTTCGACCTCGCCTGATCGGAACAAAAAGGTCTTCAAAGGCTACTGAACACTTTGGGAAACAATGAAGTAAGAAAGGTGGTATTTCAATTTCATCTGAAATTCCGCCTTTCTTTATCGTTAATTGTCTGCTCTCCGCAGAAGCGGAGCCAGTAGAGACAGGTCCAGATCAGATTCCTACAAGTAGATATAATTGAGACAATAAAATAGAAAAAACAGACCATGTCTTTATTTAACTAATTGATCAAAGAAGCTAAGAATAGACTAAAGTATTAATTTTCATAAAATTTCAGGAATGAAAGAGATATAACTCTCAACATATTTGTCTCTTCATAAGAAGGATGGTAAAAGTGAGGGAAAAAATAAAATTCTTCTAAATCTCAAATAGCCGCCATATCAATAAACTTTGGCTAGGGAATGTCTTTTTATTGTTACCAAAAATATGGAGATTACTCATGAAGGAACTAACTATCGGAACACTGGTGTTGTTTGTTGTTTTGTTAACAACCTTTTTGTTTTCAAGTTCAAATGTATGGGCCTGGGGTAGCAGTTCCCGGGGTAGCAGTTTTTGGGGGAGTAGTTCCAGTTCATATGGGGATTCAAACGACAGCCCTTCCAATACCTCAGACAGTTCAAACGACAGCTCTTGGGGCTCCAGTGGGACCTCACGGGACGGCTCGACTAGCTGGTCAAGCTGGTCATATTCTGATAATGGTAGTTCTCTTTCCGAAGATTATTGCCGCAAGTGTCACTCGAATCTTGACCGGTTCGTGTTTTTGCAATATGAAAACCCTGACAAGCACCATCTTTTAGTCGATAAAACTATTCCAAAATACAGCGTTGCGCCGAATGACACCCCTGGGGACCTGTATGAATGTCTGACCTGCCACTCAGTGGAGTGGGTTGGCGACGCCTTCGAAATGAAGGTCACCCGTGATTGCCTTAAGTGTCATCCAATTAATACCGTTACTGGTTCCCCTCGTAGCAATAACGTCCATCATCGCACAAAGACCTACAGATCCTTTAGCTGCAATATCTGCCACGGTGTCATTGGATGGGGTTGGGGGAGATAGTGGCAGTTAAGGACAAGAGATAACAGATGATTCGAACGTAGGTGATATTAAATCACGATTTCAAGCACCACTAAGCCCCAACCTGAAACAGGTTGGGGCTTCTTATGTTTGCCCAGCGGAGCTGGCAAACAAAAAAACGCCCCCGCAATTAAATGCAGGGGCGTTCGAGTTTCAGTACTCAGATTGCCCCAGTGAGGCAATCAGCCCCGCCGCCAGGCATGGTATTTTTCGATCCACTCCAACAGCTTCTCCGGGGCATGATTTTTCTTCCAGACTCCGGCCGCCATCTTGTTCATTTCGGCCAGGGTCGGGTAAGTATGGATGGTGCCAAGGATTTTATTCAAGCCCAGTTTGTATTTCATCGCCAAAACATATTCGGCCAGCAGATCACCGGCATGGCTGCCGACAATGGTCACCCCAAGGATGCTGTCGCTGCCCGGCTTGGTCAGCACCTTGACCCAGCCGTGATCTTCACTGTCAGCAATCGCCCGATCGAGATCGTCAATTTCATAGCGGGTCACCTCAAAGGCAATGTTCTGCTGCTTGGCTTCAGTTTCATTCAGGCCGACCCGGGCCACTTCTGCGTCGGTAAAAGTCGCCCAGGGGATCACCCGGTAGTCGGCCTTGAACTTCTTCAGTTCACCAAACAGGGCATTGACCGAGGCATACCAAGCCTGGTGGGCGGCAGTATGGGTAAATTGATAAGGTCCAGCCACATCCCCGGCACAGAGGATATTGGGGAAATTGGTGCGCAGAAAAGGATCGCTGGCCAGGGTGCCGCGTTCACTGACCTGGACACCCAACTCTTCCAGACCGAAGCCGCTGACGTTCGCTTTGCGACCGACAGCAATCAACAGCTGGTCAAACTCGACCTCGACCGTTTCACCGTCCTGTTCACAGACCAACCATTGCCGATCTGAATCGACCTTTACCTCCTTGGCGGCATGTCCGGTCAGGACCTGAATCCCTTCTGCCTCGAACTTCTGCTGGATGTATTCACCGACCTCGGGGTCTTCCCGCGCCATAATCCGCGGCAGCATCTCAATTTGCGTCACCTGGCTGCCGAGCCGGGCAAACGCCTGGGTCAACTCACTGCCAATCGGGCCACCACCAAGGACGACCAATCTCTTTGGCAGTTCGCGCAAACTCCAGACATTATCGGAGGTCAGATAGTCGATCTGCTCCAAACCCTGAATTGGCGGTACGAACGGCCGGGCACCGGTGGCAATAATAATGCTGCGGGTAGTCAGAATCTTACCGTCGGCTTCCACCGTCCAGGGCGAAGTGACCTTCGCCTCCCCTGCGATCACTTCAACGCCAAGTTCGGTGTAGCGCTCCACCGAATCGTGCGGCTCGACCTTTTTAACCACCTGCTGAACCCGCTCCATCACCTCGGCAAAATCGAACTCGACCTCAGTCTTCTTGAAACCAAACTCCTTAGCCCGCTTGGCGTAGGAAAGCATCTTGGCACTACGGATCAATGCCTTACTCGGCACGCAGCCAGTGTTCAGGCAATCGCCACCCATCTGGTGTTTTTCGATCAAGGCCACCTTGGCCTTGACCGCCGCCGCAATGTAACTGCTGACCAATCCGGCGCTGCCGGCGCCGATCACCACTAAGTTGTAGTCGAACCTCTCAGGCCGCTCAAAATCCTTGAACACCTTGCGGGACTGAACAACATCAAGAACCTTTTTGGCAACCAAAGGAAAAATTCCCAGCAGGGCAAAAGAAAAAATGATCCCCGGAGAAAGGATCCCGGCAGCGCTTTCCAACTGCCCGATCTGGGTGCCGGCGTTCACATAAACAAAGGTCCCGGCGAGCATCCCGACCTGACTGACGAGATAGAACAGCGAGGTCTTCAGCGGCGTTAGCCCCATCAGCAGATTGATCACAAAGAAAGGGAATATCGGTACCAACCGAAGCGAAAACAGGTAGAAAGCGAAAACAGGTAGAAAGCGCCCTCCTTTTCCACCCCATCGTTAATCGCCTTGAGCTTGTCGCCGAACTTGCCCTGCACCCAGTCGCGAAGCAGAAAGCGTGAGACCAAAAACGCCAGGGTGGCACCGATACTGCTGGCAAAACTGACTACGATCAGCGCCGCCCAGAGCCCGAACAGTGCCCCGCCGGCCAGGGTCATCACCGCTGCCCCCGGCAAGGAGAGTGCGGTCACCAGCACATAGATGACAAAATAGGCCAACAACGTCGAAAAACGGTTCTGCTGATAATATTCGTTGAACGCCTGCTGCTGACTCTTAAGATAATCAAGGGTCAGATATTGGCCCAGATCAAAGGCGAAAAACAGGATCACCAGCAGGGCGATCGCCAGGATCAGGACAATTTTTGTCGTGCGACTCTTCATATTCGATGTTCCTCCTCGGCATTGGGCAAATGAGCCACCGCAAGTGTAACAGAAATCAGCAGCTCCTCGGACGAGTAAATCAGGGTATAATCTGCACCATGCGCGAACCAAAATTCGATCCGAAAAAAATTTATCGCCACGATGATAAGACCGGCAGCTTTTTTATCGACATCGATCTGGACTATTATCGAGAGCTCTACAGCGAGTGGGATTTTTCGCCCCAGCGCAACCGCGACCTCGATGAAGATCTGCTGGAATATTTACGCGACTGCAGCGACGAAATTCCTCGCCGCGCACCACTGATCCTGGTCATGCGCCTGCCCCAGGAGGTCTACAACCCTATCAAGGAAGGCAGAGCGACCGAGGGATTCAAGAACTTCTTCACCTACCTGATTCGCCGCGAAAAAAACCGCAGCAAAGGCTACTATTCTCGGATTGTCAAATTCCTCATTCTCGGAGCTCTGCTGCTGGTTCTGGCCTCGCTGCTAAAGAAATTCCTGGCCTCCATTGCGCACAACGAACTGCTGATTGAAGGATTGATCATCGGGGCCTGGGTTTCGATCTGGGAGGTCTTTTCGATTCTGTTCTTCAAACTCTCCGAGCATCGCAAAAAGATAGCCTGCTATCGACGCTTGCAGAAGGCAAAAATCGATTACCTTTACCGCCCCGGCCCCCTGCAGCAGAATCCGACTCCGGACCAAGCCGATTTACGCCACTAAAACATTCGATAAAACCCTGTTATTTATTCACCCATATGCTAAGATGCCTTGTTATTTCAAGCTTTTCCAAGGGGCCTATGAGAGCGATACAACACCAGTACTTGGCATTATTGTTATGGCTGTTGATCCTTTTGAGCAGCACTTCGGCCTTTGCCGAGAAGGTGCCGTCAGAGCAGATGAAAAACCTGCTCAACGACTGGCCACCGGCAGGCTGGCAGCTGACTCCGCCCGGCACTGACACAGCTTACCCACCGTACATTGCCGCCGGTGAATTTTCTTCAACGCTCTATCGCCAGATTGAAGACAAGCTTTGGTCTGCCCACATCAGCGTCACCGATCAACAGACCAATCAGCAGTCGATCCGCCGACTCGACAACTTTCCTTTTTGTGATGTCATCAGTTATAAAAAATATCCCGCCCGCCATTGCGGCACCATGGGGGAAACTTTTGGTCGGCGCGGGCTGGCCTATGCTGCTGATCGCTATTTGGTGGAAATCTCCGTAATCGGCCCGCGCCCGCTGGAGCTGCCTGAATTTCAGCTAATTCTACCGAAAAACAATGGCCTGTAGGCGAATTGTTGGTTGCTGAAACAAATTGCTCCA
>CAMYNC010000085.1:44913-54013 GCA_947259685.1 uncultured Desulfuromonadales bacterium
TGATTTTTTTTCGGTAATGCAAAATGATACGGGTTCATTGATTGATGAACTCATTAAACACGCAAACGGAGGGACCAACGCAGGGAACTCGGGGTGAGCAAAGACGCCGCCAATGGTCAGACATTCTTCACTGGCTGGGCGGCTTTTTATTTATTTTCTGTCACTGTCAACCTGTTTTTATCACCAAATGACAAGGAGGAAGTTTATGTGCAAGATTTGGACAACCCTGTTGCTCACCTGCATCGCTATGATGCTGGCCGTTCCGGCCATGGCCGCCGATACGATCAAGATCGGCTTTAACATTCCGATGACTGGAGACATCCCAGAAGTTGGTGAAGGATCCAAAAACGCTGCTGAAATGTACCTTGCTGACATCAACGGCGCCGGTGGCCTCGAGGTCGGTGGCAAGAAGTACATGCTTGAGTTCGTCTACATGGACAACGAGTCCAAGGCCGACTCGGCGGTCAACGCTGCACTCAAACTGATCGAGCAGGAAGAGGTCGTGGCGATTATCGGCCCCAACTCCTCCAAGCAGGCCGTGCCTGGCGGCGGTACCGCTAACGAAAACCGTGTGCCAATGATCAGTCCCTGGTCGACCAACCCTAATACCACGCTGGACCGTCCCTGGGTTTTCCGCGCGGCCTTCCTCGACCCCTTCCAGGGGCCGGTGGTCGCCGACTTTGCGGCCAAGAAGTTCGGTGCCAAGACCGCAGCTGTGCTCTTCGACATCGCCAACGACTATTCTGTCGGTTTGGCAGAAGTATTTAAATCTGCCTGGGAAGCTAAAGGGCTCGGCCCGGTCGTAGCCTACGAGTCGAATGGCACCAAGGACCAGGATTTCTCCGCCCAGCTGACCACCATCATTGCCGCCAAACCTGACTTCATCTTTGTGCCGGAGAACTACAACCAGGTCGCCCTGATTATCCCGCAGGCGCGTGACCTCGGTTACAAGGGCCCCTTCATGGGTTCCGACGCCTGGGGCACTCCGGACCTGGTCAAACTCTGTGGCGAGCAGTGCAACGGTCAGTACTTTTCAACCCATTACGCTGCAGCCGGTGCCAAGGGTGCGACCAAGGTCTTCATCGACCGATACATGGCAAAATACGGTGCAGAACCAGCTGACTACGCTGCCCTGACCTGGGATTCCATCGGTCTGATGGTGGAAGGGATCAAGAACGCCGGCATGGTCGACTCCAACCCGCGCAAAATGCGCAAAGCCATCCGTGACGGTCTGGCCGCCATCAAGTCTTTTGACGGCGTCACCGGCTCGTCCAAGTTTAATGAGCAGGGCGACCCGATCAAGTGCGCTGTTGTGGTTAAAGTCTCCGACGAAGGAACCTTTGTCTTCGAAGAGTCAGTTTGCCCATAACACTCCAGTAGCATAGTTCGAAAAAAGCGGGGGTCTTTGGATCCCCGCTTTGCTGTGCCTAAAATAAATCGCCACAGGCGACCATGCAACTCCAACGTTTTTTGAGGAAGAATTCCTGTGGATTTCATTATTCAGAATGTCCTGAATGCCCTGCAATGGGGGAGCTTTTACGCTCTCATTGCTCTAGGCTACACCCTGGTTTACGGGGTGCTGCGCCTGATCAACTTCGCCCATGGCGATATCTTCATGGTCGGAGCCTATATCTCTTTTTTCGTGGCGAGTTTCCTTATCGGCCCGCTCGCCGGGCTCTCCCCGGTGATGGCCTTCGTCATCACTGTACCCCTGACCATGGCTCTGACCTCGCTAGTCGGCGTGACCTTGGAGCGGATCGCCTATCGGCCCTTGCGGCGCAAAGGTGCACACCGGCTCTACGTGGTCATCACAGCGCTGATGTGCGGTCTGATCCTCGAGTACTCCAACCTGGCCGTGCTCGGCGCCAGCCGCTTGAAGTTCCCAGAGTTGGTTGAAAAACAGATCTGGCACCTGGGCGGCGTCACCCTGACCAACCTCAAGGTCATGGTCATCGTGACCGCCATTCTGGTCTTCCTGTTTCTGCAGTGGGTGGTGACCCGTACGCGGGTCGGGATGGCGATGCGGGCCATCTCTTATGATAAATTCGCAATCCCGCTGATGGGGATCCCCATCGACAGCATCATCGTCGTCACCTTTGTCCTCGGCTCAGGGTTTGCCGGTCTGGCCGGGCTGCTGTTCGCCATGAGCTACCCGGTCCTGGAGCCGTTCATGGGGATGCTGATCGGCTGGAAGGCTTTTATCGCCGCAGTTGTTGGCGGCATCGGTGACATCAAGGGGGCGTTTGTGGGTGGCTTCCTGCTCGGCTTCATCGAGGTGGGTGTGGTCACGGTCTTCCCCTCGACCTACCGAGACCTGTTCGCCTTCACCATCCTGCTGCTGATTCTGTGGATGAAGCCCACCGGGCTGTTCGGCATGCCACAGTCGACCAAGATATAGGTTGGGAGATAACGCTATGAAAAAATACTCTCTCAACATGCTGCTGGTCGTCTTCGCCATCGGGCTGCTATTCGCAACCCACTTCCGCATCATCGACGGCTATATCCAGATTGTCGTCATGACCATCGGCATCAACATCATGATGTCCACCAGCTTGAACCTGGTCAACGGCAACATGGGCGAATTCACCTGTGGCCACGCGGCTTTCATGTGTGTGGGCGCCTATATCTCGTCGATCTTCTCAGTTTTCTGTTTCGGTACCAAGTTTGGCGACCCGCTGCTTCCCGCTGCCTCGGTGGTGATTGTTTTCCCCATCATCCTGCTGATCGGCGGGGCTGTGGCTGCCGTCTCCTCGTTGTTGGTGTCGGTACCATCCTTCAAAACCCGCGACGACTACCTGGCGATCATTTCCATCGCCGTCAACTACATGATCATCTCGGCCATAGAGAACATGGACTTCGTCGGCGGCTCGCGCGGTTTTCAGGGCATGAAGGATACCGTCTGGGCGATGGTCGATATCTTCGATGGCCCCTGGATGCTTTTCTGGGTCATCAACTTCACCGTCTTCACGGTCTGGGTGATCCGGCGCTTCATCTCCTCCACCTACGGCAAGGGCGTCAACGCCATCTGCCAGGACGAAGTGGCAGCGGAAATCATGAGCGTTAACACCAACAAGATCAAAATCATCAATTTTATGGTCGCCGCCGGTTTGGCAGGGTGCGCAGGTGGACTTTACGCGCATATCATCGGTTATGTGAATCCGCAGTCCTTCAACATTCTCAAATCGACTGAGGCTCTGGTCATGGTCTATCTCGGCGGAATGGGGTCTCTATCTGGTGCCATCATTTCCGCCATCATTTTCACCGGCCTGCTAGAAGTGCTCCGCTCCCAAGCGATCGTCGATGGCCTTCTCTCACCTGTCACCTTTATCTTTCCCGACTGGGAACCTTCGGCAGGCGTCATCAAATGGGTCATGATCCCGCTAATGCTGGTCATTGTCATGCAGTTCCGCTCCGAAGGAATCATGGGCAATCGGGAACTGGGAGATGTCTTCCCCAAGCTGAAGCAATTTTACAGGTTTAAATGATGGCACAGACACAAATACAAACAGAATCGACGCCAGTCCTCGAAGTACGCGGACTGACCCAGCGCTTCGGCGGTCTGACCGCGGTCAACGACTTCAATGTCAAGTTGATGCCGGGAGAGCTCTCCGGACTGATCGGTCCCAACGGCGCCGGCAAAACGACGGTCTTTAACCTGGTCAGTGGCTTCTATCAGCCGACCGAGGGGCAGATTCTCGTCGACGGCAACCCTACCGCCGGACTCAAACCGCACAAGGTCACCGCCCTAGGTGTAACCCGCACCTTTCAAAATATCCGCCTTTGGAACGACATGACGGTGCTCGACAATATCCGCGTCGCACAGCACTATCAACTCGGCTACGGTTTTTTCCATGCCATTGCCCGCAGCAAACACTATCGGGCGAGAGAGGAGCAGGTCGCCAAAGAGGCCGAAGAACTGCTCGACGTCTTCGATCTGAAACGCCACGCTGAAGAGCTGCCGAAGAACCTGCCCTACGGCACCCAGCGCAAGTTGGAGATCGCCCGCGCGCTGTCGAGCCACCCGAAACTGCTGCTGCTCGACGAACCGGCCGCCGGGCTCAACTCGGCCGACGCGAAAGAGCTGATTCGGCTGATACGCTGGATCCACGATACCTTTGACGTGACCATTTGGATGATCGAGCACCACATGGACGTTATGATGGAACTCGCCACGCAGATCAAAGTGATCGACTTCGGTGAAACCATCGCTGAAGGAAATCCGGAAACAGTCCGCAACCACCCCGCGGTTATTACTGCATATCTGGGAGATGATGTTATCTGATGATGCTGCAAGTCGAAAATCTCGAAGTTAAATACGGCAATATTCAGGCCCTTCACGGGGTCAGCTTTCACGTCAACGAAGGCGAAATCGTCACCCTGATCGGTGCCAACGGTGCCGGTAAGACCACCAGTCTACACACCATCGCACGTTTGCCACCGCCAGAAGCGCCGCGGGTGATTGCCGGGGATATCAAGTTTCAGGGCGAGTCGATCCTCAAGACCAAACCGAGTGACGTGGTCAAAGAGTTGCATCTGGCGCTCTCCCCAGAAGGCCGGCGGATCTTCGGCAACCTGACGGTGATGGAGAACTTGACGCTGGCCACCTACGCCCGCGAGAAGGATGCCGATCTGGATGCGGAATATGAGCGGATTTTTGATCTTTTCCCACGCTTGAAGGAGCGCCGCAAGCAGCGCAGTGAATCGCTCTCCGGCGGAGAGCAACAGATGCTGGCGGTCGGCAGGGCGCTGATGACCGGCTGTAAAATCCTGTTGCTCGATGAGCCGTCGATGGGTTTAGCGCCGGTCCTTAAATATGAATTGTTCCGCAAGCTGAAGCAGCTCAATGAAGAAGGCATGACGATTCTGCTGGTTGAGCAGAATGCCAACCTGGCGCTGCATCTGGCACATCGGGGTTATGTACTGGATACCGGGAATATTGTTGCTGAGGGGACCAGTGAGGAGCTGCTGGGGAACCCGGAGGTAAAAAAAGCCTATTTGGGCGGCTAGAGATAAGCCACAGGTCCACCCTCGTGCAAACAGAGGCGGCTCCGGTTCGCTGTACGGCCGGAGCCAGGACGCCAAAAATATCTTGTTCTTTGTCTGGGGGCATTGCTTTTTAAGCCAAAACACGTTATTTCCAACCTACGGATATTCCCAAAGATAGTTCTACGAAAATCTGCACTGTTTTATACAGATAAATTTAAAGTGAAAAATTTGCTGACCCGGCGGCATGTTCAGCCCCTAGCCGAGTCGATTTTCGAAAATTAGGATACATATGAAATTTTCTGCGCATTTGTTTGCCCTTTTCATTATCATCAGCGCGACCCTTCCCGGCTTTGCTCAAGCTATCGAACGGGTGAAAATCGACCAGACCACGCGTGGTGCCATCAATCAGGCTGATTTCCCGCAACAAGTGGAATTCAGGCAACTAAAATCACTCCATACCATTCTTTTGGCGGAAAAGAGGCAACTGGCCAGCGACTATCAAGATCTTGAAAAAAAACTCGTCGAGCTGCAGGAACAACTGGGGATTGAGAATACGGCCCTGAACCAGCAGCTAAAGATGGTGAGCAAGGAAAAAATCAAGCTCATTGGCCAACTGGATCAGCTGAAAACAGTGTTGCACCAGATACAAAAGGAAAAAGATCTCTCCAGCACTGACCTCCAAACCCAACTCTCGGCAAAAGAAAGTTCTCTGGCGCAGTTTGAAGCCGAGCAGGAAAAGTTAGCGGCCCAGGTTGACTCACTCGCGGTGGAAAAGCAGCGACTGGAAAACGACCGGCAAGACCTCCGGACAAAGCTCGACCTCCTGCAGAACAAACTCGGCGAACAGCAGAAAAAAACTCTCTTAACTGAAGAGGTGCTACAAAAAACGCAGGCCGATTTAACTGCGGCCAGAGAACAGCTTAAACAGAACCAAGCTCGGCTGCAAAAGCTTGCCAATGAGAAGGTATCCTTGGGCAAGTCTGAAGTTGACCAACAGAAGCTTGAGGAGCAGTCTCACTTACTCCTGGCAGAAAAAAAGCAACTACAAAGCGACCGGCGGGATCTCGAAAAACAACTTGCCGTTTTGCAGAAAAAACTCGCTGAACAGCAACAAGTGGCCCAGGCCACCCAAAACAGACAACAGCAATCCCAGGCAGATTTTGCGAGCACCGGTGACCAGGCGAAAAAGAACCAAGAACTCCTGCAAAAGCTGAGTGATGAAAAGGCATCCCTGGCCAAGCAACTTGAGACGCTGAGCGAAGATAAAATCACTATTTTGGAACAGCTTGCAGCGAAAAAGACCTATCTCGCAAGGTTTGAGAGGGAGTGGCAAACTCTCACAGAGCAGTTCAACTCACTTGCGGCAGAAAAACAGCAACTGCAGCACAACCGGCAGGATCTCGAAACACAGCTTGATACGTTAGAGAAAAATCTTGTTGAGCAGCAAAGGTTGACGCAAGAGACCAAGAAAGATCGGCAGCTGCAGCTGCAGAAGCTTCGGGCTGAGTTGGCAGTCGCTGCCGGACAAGACAAAGAGCGTCAGGCGCAGCTGCTGAAACTTGGCGATGAGAAAACAACCCTGGCCAAACAGCTCGAGGAGTTGGCCTTGGAAAAAACCAAACTCCTGGCCCAAGTCGACCAGCTGGATCAGGCGTTTAAGCAGGCAGAAAAGGATAAAACCGTATCGACAGCTGATCTTTGGAACCAACTTGCGGAAAAAGAGCGGGCACTGACAAAGTTTAAAACGGGCCAGAAACAGTTAGAGAGCCAACTTAATTCCGTCTCAGCAGAAAAGAAACAACTGCAAAGCGACCATCAAACCCTTGTGGCAAAGCTCGATTTACTGCAGAAGCAGTTCGCTGAGCAGCAGAGAGACTCGCTAGTAACGGAAAATGCCCTACAGACAGTGCAAGAAGTGCTAACTGCCGCGAACGGGCAGATCAAAGAGCAACAAGCACTCCTGCAAAAACTGAGTGTAGAGAAGGCCTCCCTGGCGAAGCTCGACGTTGGTCGGCAGAAGGTTGAGACACAACTGAATTCTCTCGCAGCAGAAAACAAGCTCCTGGAAGGCAACCGCCAGGAGCTGGAAAAGCAACTCACCAGTCTGCAGAAAAAACTCGCTGAGCAACAACAGCTTGCCCAGTCCACAGCGGAGAAACTTCAGCAATCCCAAACTGACCTGCTGAACGCCTCCCAAAAGAGCAAAGAAAACCAAGCGCGGCTGCAGCAGCTAGGCGGAGAGAAGACTTCCCTGGCAAAGCAGCTGGAAACCCTGGCCGCTGAAAAAACCAACCTGTTGAATCAACTGGACCAGCAGGGTAAAGAGTTGCAAGCGGAGCAAAAGGCTCGCGCGTGGACCAAAGCTGACCTCCAGCAGCAACTTGCGGAGAAAGAGAGTTCCCTTGCTGGGCTTGAGGGTGAATGGCAAAGGCTCACAACGAGATTTAACAACCTCTCGGCAAACAAAAAGCAACTTGAAAGTGACCGCCAGGGCCTGCAAACGCAGCTCGACGCTGTACAGAAAAACCTCGCTGAGCAGCAAAGAATGGCGCAAGAGACCAAAGCCGAGCTGCAACAGCAGTTACAGCTAGCCCAAGCTGGAAATGCCACCACCGCCGAACAGGTCAAAAAGAGCCAAGAGCGGTTGCGAAAGCTGGGCGAGGAGAAGACGGCCCTGGCGAAGCAGTTGGCGGCACTGACCACCGAAAAGACCAGTCTCATGGCTCAGGTAGAAAAGCTCGATCAGGAATTGCGCGCGGCACAAAAGGATAAGCAGACGGCGACTGCGGATCTCTTGGGGCAACTCAATGCGAAAGAGAGCTCTCTGGCAGAACTCAAAGGAGACCAGCAGCAGCTTGGTACCCAGCTGAACAGTCTTTCTGCGGGAAAAAAGCAACTGGAAAACGACCGGCAGGAGCTTGTAGAACAACTCGCCGCTCTGCAGAAAAAATTCGCCGAACAGCAGAAGATGGCGCAGGGCACTGCAGACAGATTTCAACAATCTCAAGCCGATTTGGCGACCGCCACCAGCCAGGTTAAAGAAACTGCAGAGCGGCTGGCGAAGCTTAACGATGAGAAGGCGACCCTGACCAAACAACTGGAGACGCTGAGCACAGAAAAATCCGCTATTTTGAAGCAGCTTGCGGCAACAGAAGGTTCTTTAGCAGAACTAGAAGGAGGTCGGCAGGAGCGAGACACACAGGTCAACAACCTCACCGCCAACAAAAAGAAGCTGGAGAGCGAGCGTCAGAATCTTGATCAGCAGCTCAGCGAATTGCAGAGAAAATTTGCTGGGCAACAGAAACTCGTGCAGGCCACCGAAGACAGTTTTAAGAAATCCCAGGCCGATTTGGCGATCGCCACTGGCCAGGCCAAAGAGAACCAGGAACGGCTGCAAAAACTAAGCGCTGAGAAGACTACCCTGGCTAAACAACTGGAGACGCTGACCGCAGAAAAATCAACTATTCAGGAACAGCTGGCAGAAAAAGCGGCTTACCTCGCAGGGTTTGAGGGTGAGTGGCAGACCCTCACGACGAAATACAATACCCTCGCAGCAGACAAAATACAGCTGGAGAACGACCGACGGAACCTTGAAAAGCAACTTGCCGTTATGCGAAATAATTTTTCCGAGCAGCAGAGACTTGCCCAAGAGACAGAAACTGATCTGCAGCAGCAGTTGCAGAAGTCTCAGAGCGAGCTCGCGGCTGCCACCGGTCAGGGCAAAGAGAACCAGGAGCACCTGAAGAAACTTCGCGCGGAGAAGTCGACCCTGGCAACGCAGCTGGAATCACTAAGCGCTGAAAAATCCAACCTCATAGCCCAGATGGATCAGCTGAATCAGGATTTGCAACAGACACAGCAGGCCCAAAATGCCTCGACAGAGAAGCTCCAGACCTTACTCTCCAGCAAAGAGAGTTCTCTGGCTGAGCTGGAAGCGGGGCAGGAAATGTTAGAGACACAGCTTAGCTCCCTTGCGGCAGACAAAAAGAAACTGGAAAGCGATCGCCAGGGGCGGGAAAAACAGCTTGCCGCGCTGCAGCAAAAACTTACCGACCAGCAGAACATTGCGCAGGAGAGTAAAGCCGATCTACAGCAGCAGCTGCAGCAGGCAAAG
>CAMYNC010000086.1:0-15834 GCA_947259685.1 uncultured Desulfuromonadales bacterium
ACCACCAAACCATGACCAATAGAGTCATATTATAATTAATTTCAGCCAATCGCCTGTGGCGTCTCTTTCAAGTCTGAAGCTACTACAGCTTTAAGGGATGAAGGAGAGCAGATCGCGGTTATCGTTCATGCTATGCGCGAGTTATGGCTGATGACTTACTCAGCAATCTAATCCCTTCGTCAAGCCCTTCAAGAGTCAGGGGGAACATCCGCCCTTCCATGAGCTGCTTGACCATGCCGATCGACTGGGTGAAGTGCCACCACCCTTCTGGAGTCGGGTTAAGCCAGATGGCATCCTTGTAGGTTTCGAGCAGCCTTTGACCCCAGACATGGCCCGCCTCCTCGTTGAAGTGTTCGACACTGCCGCCGATCATGGAGATTTCGTAGGGACTCATAGCGGCATCACCGACAAAAATCAGTTTATAGTCAGGCCCGTAGGTATGAATCAGATCCCAGAGATCGATCCGCTCGGC
Organism: uncultured Desulfuromonadales bacterium; assembly: GCA_947259685.1. The sequence continues at coordinate 473 of CAMYNC010000086.1, forward strand.
CCGGTAGCGCTGATTATCACGCCAGATGCTCTCGTAGATAAAATTGTGAAAGTAAAAATATTCCAGGTACTTGAATTCTGCCCGGGCGGCAGAAAAGAGTTCTTCGCAAACCTTGATGTGGTCGTCCATGGAGCCACCAACATCGAAGAAGAGCAGCACCTTGACCTTATTGCGTAGCTTGGGGACCATCTGCAGATCGAGGTAACCGGCGTTGTTGGCAGTGGCGCGGATGGTGCCAGGCATATCGAGAACTTCCGGTGCCCCTTCACGGGCGAAATGCCGCAGTCGGCGCAGGGCAACCTTGAGGTTCCGGGTTCCCAGTTCCACCGAGCTATCGAGGTTTTTAAACTCGCGCCGGTCCCAGACCTTCACCGCCCGGCGATGCCGTGACTCCGCCTGGCCGATCCGCACCCCTTCCGGGTTGTAGCCGTAGGCGCCGAAGGGTGAGCGACCACCAGTGCCGATCCACTTGCTGCCGCCCTGATGGCGCTCTTTCTGTTCGGCAAGTCGCTGCTTCAGCGTTTCCATCAGCTTCTCGAAACCGCCGAGCGCCTCGATCTGGGACTTCTCTTCTTCGGAGAGAACCAGCTCGGTCAGCTTGCGTAACCACTCCTCGGGGAGATGGGTTTCGAGCTCTTCGCCGAGATGGGTCAAGCCATCAAAATATTGTGCAAAAATTCGGTCGAACTTGTCGAAGTGGGTCTCATCCTTGACCAGGCAGAGGCGCGCCAGATAGTAAAAATCCTCAACGCTCCCCCAGACAACCTGCCTGTCCAGCGCCTCAAGCAAACTCAGATACTCGCGAATGGTGACCGGGACTTTGGCCTGTTTCAGTTGCAGAAAAAAATCGACTAGCATGGTTTCTGCCTTCGAAAAAAACTATGGGTAAGCTAACACTATTTGCAGCCAAACTACCTAGGTTGATCAAAAACCTCCAGAGGCTAGGCGCCCGAAGCCGAGGAGTGAGGCGTAGCGGCAGCTACGTCGCAGCGACAAGGCCAAGGGCAACAACGCAGATGGTGGTTTTTCATCAGCCTCTCCGCCGAGAAATGCCACCAACCAGCCGCTCGAACAACCCCAAATCCTGCTCATTTTTCAACAACGCGCCGTGCAGCGGCGGAATCGACTTGCCGGGATCTTTGCTGTGGAGGGCTTCCGCAGGGATATCCTCGGCCACCAGCAGTTTCAGCCAGTCGAGAAGTTCAGAGGTCGAAGGTTTCTTCTTTAGGCCGGGCACCTCGCGCATGCCGAAAAAGGTCTCCAGGGCGCCCTTGAGCAAGGACTGCTTGATACCGGGATAGTGAACCGCAACGATCTGCGCCATGGTTTCTGCCTCGGGAAAGCGGATGTAATGAAAGAAACAGCGCCGCAAAAAGGCGTCGGGCAACTCCTTTTCGTTGTTACTGGTAATGATAATCACCGGCCGGTGCCGCGCCTTGATCAGTTGCCGCGTCTCGTAGACGTAGAACTCCATCCGGTCGAGTTCCTGCAGCAGGTCGTTGGGAAACTCGATATCGGCCTTGTCGATCTCATCGATCAAGAGAACCGACCGCTGCTCCGACTCGAAGGCCTCCCACAACTTCCCCTTGACGATGTAGTTGCCGATCTCATGCACCCGTTCATCACCGAGTTGTGAATCGCGCAGACGGGAGACGGCATCGTACTCGTACAGACCCTGGTTTGCCTTGGTGGTCGATTTGACATGCCACTGAAACAGCGGCAGATTGAGACTGCGGGCCACTTCTTCGGCCAGCATGGTTTTGCCTGTGCCCGGCTCACCCTTAATCAACAGCGGCCGTCCCAGGGTGATGGCGGCATTCACCGCCAGGTTCAGATCATCGGTTGCCACATATGAATCGGTTCCGGTAAATTTCATAAATGCTGGATCCTCATTGACTCTCCTGCTAGGGTCGCATACTCATGACAGCTCAATCACGCCCGCTCCTGGTGGCTCGGCATAAAGCTGCTCAACCAGCTCACTGCGACGCGCCAGCGAAGCACGCTGGTTGATGTAACCCTTGTCGGTAATTTCATTGGCATCACTGTTCGGCGGCTCGTTCATCAACATAATCCGCCCAATGCGAGTCGATGAACCCAGCTGCTCAGCGTTGAATTTGGTCAACTTAGTGCTCAGAAATGCTGCCACCTCGGGCCGCTGCAGCAACTCATCCGCCGATGCCTTCTCATCAAGACCTTCGCATAATTTCCTGCAGGCTGCAATGTTCGGCCAGCCAAGGATGCCGATATAACCACGGTCATGGCCGGTCACCAGGGCGAACTGCAGCACTGGCGCGGCGGCAGCGAGCACATCAACGCGCAACAGACCGACCCGCACCCAGGTGCCGCTGGTCAGCTTGAAATCCTCGGCAACGCGTCCAGCAAAAGAGATCCCTTTACTCGGATCTTCAGGGTCGACAAAACGAGCGGCATCGCCGATCAGGTAATAGCCTTCCTCATCAAAGGCCTCTGCAGTCAGATCGGGGCGGCGGAAGTAACCGGGAGTCACATTCGGTCCCTTGACACGCAGCTCATAGCTGTCACCGCTCGGCAGCATTTTCAACGTGACTCCGGGACATGGGATACCGATCACCCCGGCCTTTTCCAGGGTGAAATGCGCGGCGGTCGCCAGCGGCGAGGTTTCGGTCGAGCCCCAGGAGGAGGTCATCACCACTTTCTTGCCGGTCGCCTGGGTGGCGACCTTCTCCAATCGTTCCCAGAGGTCCTGCGGTAGGGCCGCACCAGCATAAAAAATCAGCTGCAGATTTTTGAAGAAGTTGTTGCGCAAGTCCTCATCCTGCTCCAAGTGCGGTAGCAGCATGGCGTAACCGACCGGTACATTGAAATAGATCGTCGGCGAGATATCAGCCAGGTTTTTCACCGTCTGCTCCACCAAGCCCGGTGCCGGTTTGCCGCAGTCAATATAGAGGCTGCCACCTTGATTAAGCACCAGGTTGAAATTGTGGTTACCGCCGAAGGTATGGTTCCAGGGCAGCCAGTCGACCAGCACCGGCGGCGTCTGGGTGGTAAACGGCCAGACCTGGGCCAGCATTTGCTGGTTGGCGCAGAGCATGCCGTGGGTGTTGATCACACCTTTCGGCTGCCCGGTCGAACCGGAGGTATAGAGAACTTTGGCGACGTTTTTTCCACCGATCTGCGTTAAGGCCCGGTCGACATCTGAGGTCACTGGCGTCTCAAGCAGTTTAACGAAAGGGGTAGTTTTGAGATTCGGCAGAGTACCCTTCCCGACCACCACCTCAACCCCGGCCAGATTGAGATTGGACAGCGCTGCAGCGAATATCTCGCCATCGGCAACGTAGACCATTCCCGGGCAGACTTCTTCGAAGATGAAACGGAGCTTGAGGTGATCCTTGCTCAGCAGCGAATATGGGACCGAAACCGGCACCACCGGCACCCCGGCGATGAAACAGCCGAGCATCAGCAGAGCGTGATCGATGGAGTTACCCGAGAGGATCATCACCGGCCGATAAGGACCGAGCTTGCGATCCAGAAGTCCCTGGGCGATGGCGTCCGCCATCCGTCCGACCTCGGCGTAATTTAACCGTCGCCAGTCGCCGTCGGTCTGCCGTTCAGCAAGGAAAATCCGTTCGGGGGTCTGCCGGGTCCAGTGGCGCAACATCTGGCCGAGGTTCTCTTTGTAAGCATGCAGTGTGGTCGCGGAAGAAAAGAGAAACCCATCCTCTGTGGAGCCTTTAAGTGAGACGCGGGGCGGGGCGAAATCGACGGGGTTAAATTCGGCTTGGGTCACAGTGCTCCTCCTGACCTGGGCAACAGACTGGATTCAACTCAAAACGGATAGGCTCCCGACTCGCCGGCGGCTTCAGCCAGTTGTTGCTTGGCTTCCAACAGTCCGGCAACCGGATATCCGGTCAGGCGCGCAATATCCTTCTGAAACCCGGCCAGCGCACCCCCATCAACCAGGTAGGCTGCGCAGCGAGACGCGGTCGACTGGATCTGCACGTTGAGGTCAAAGGCAGCAGTTTTTGCCACTGCCTGCAGCAGATTTTTTTTCCGCTCACTGGCACCGGACAGCACCTTAGCGACACGCAAAATGGTGCTTTCCAAAGCAAAAATTGCGATCGCGATATCCCCCAGTGCGAGCAGAATTTCCTGCTGGTCGCGTCGATCACCCAGAACCCCGAGCAGCAGCAGAAAAAGTTTTTTCTGCTCGGCCAGCAGGTAAAATTCGACGCCGACCGGAGTCGTTCCACCGGCCTCTTCGAGACCCTCTGAATGGCGTTCATGCTGGGCCGCCTCGACCCGCGTCCAAAGATCCAAGGCGCCGCTCTTCGCCCTCCGGAACAGCAGAGTGGGAATCAGCAGACGGTTAATCTCGTTGGTCCCTTCGAAGATCCGGTTAATCCGCTCATCGCGATAGTAGCGTTCGATCGGGTATTCCTTGATGTAACCATAGCCGCCGTGGATCTGCAGCCCCTCGTCGGCTACCCGAGCGAGAACTTGCGAGCTGAAGACTTTGGCGATGGCGCACTCACCGGCATATTCTTCGATCGCCTGCTGATAGCGTTGGTAGTAGTCGTCGCCACCGCGATCGAGGGTTTCAATCCGTGCATCGAGCAATCCGGCCACCCGATAGAGAAGTGATTCGGCCGCAAACAGGGCGCCTGTCATGTCGGCCAGTTTTTCGCGGATTGCGCCAAAATGGATCAGCGGCTGGTCGAACTGTTTGCGCTCCGTGGCATAGCCAGCGGCCTCGGCAAAGGCACCTTTGGCGGCACCAACCACCGTGGCGGAGAGTTTCAGGCGGCCAAGGTTGAGGACATTGAAAGCGATCTTATGCCCTTTGCCCGGTTCGCCGAGCAGATTCTCCGCCGGCACACGGACATTTTCCAACACCACCTGGGCGGTCGAGGTCCCTTTAAGCCCCATCTTCTTCTCTTCTTTGCCGATGGAAAGCCCGGCCATCCCCCGCTCGACGAGAAAAGCCGAAAAATGCTGACCATCGATCTTGGCGAACACCGTGAACAAATTTGCGAAGGCGGCATTGGTGATAAACTGTTTTACGCCGTTGAGCAGGTAATGTGACCCGTCCGCCGACAGCCGGGCGGTCGTCCGGGCGCTCAATGGGTCGCTGCCACAATCGGGCTCGGTCAGGCAATAGGCACCAATCCACTCTCCGCTGGTAAGCTTTTCCAGATACTTGGCTTTTTGTTCGACGGTGCCGTAATAGACCAGCGGCAGCGAACCGATACCGGTCTGGCCACTGGAGGTGATGGCAAAAGAGCCGGTTGGGCCGATCTTTTCCGCCACCAGCATGCTGGTCGCCTTGTCCAGTTCCAGCCCGCCAAATTTCTCCGGAATATCGACCAAAAACAGGCCCAACTCAGCACATCGACGCAGTTTCTCGACGACCAGCGGAAAATCCTGTTCTTCCATCTTTTCCAGGTCGGGGAAGATCTCGTTGTTGACAAAGGCTTCGGTAGTGTCGGCAATCTGCCGCTGCTCCAGGGAAAAATCTTCTGGAGTAAACAGGCATTTGCCGACCGCTTCGGTCAGTAAAAATTCTCCGCCTTTCACCAGCTGTTTGTCTATCATGCCATTCTGGTCCTTTATCGGATGACAGTTGGGGCGAGACATGTCTCGCCCGCTCCCCTGCTTCCCCCAGAGAGAGAACGGACGACCTAAACAATCAGCACCGGGCACTTCACTTGGTGGACAAGGTGATTGGCCACCTGCCCGAACAGCAGGTTGCGCAAATCGCTATCGACATGTTTGCCGATGACCAGCAGGTCATACTCACCGCTGTCGGCTAGTTCACAGATCGTCTCGCGGGCATGCCCTTCCTTGACGAGGGTCTCGACCTCTATTCCTGCAGCGGCAAACTCGGCCTGCTGCGCGGCAATGAAACTCCTCGCGTCCGCCAATGCCTGCTCTTCGATTTCAGCGAAGGTTTTTTCCGCAAAACCTCGATAGGAGAGCCGGCTTCGATCCAAGACGTGCAGCAGAGTGACTGGAAAAGAGAGGTTCTCCTTCTGCGCAATCAGGCTTTTTATCGTTTGGGACGAAAGCGGCGAAGCATCGAGAGGAACAAGTATTTTTCGATCTTTCATGAGCTATCCCTGCCTTTTAAATTGAATTTGCAATCTGCTTCGACAAAACCAAACGTTGGGAGGGCGCAAAACCGCAACCTTGCAAAAAACTGTGCAGTTCATGCTGATCCCATTGAATCTGGGTGTGCAGCGACTCGACCTGCAGGATTGAGAGATTGTGCAGCAACTGCGATAGCAGCGCCTTACCAACGCCACTCCCCTTCTCACCCGGGTGGACACCGATGGTATCGATGACTGCGGTTTGAATCGGTTTGCCGAATTCACCGTAATCGACCCGGGCCATGATGAAACCGGCCAGCAGATCCTTCTTTTCTGCTACCAACGATACGCGGATGCCCGACTCAACCAGCATTTCCTGAAATTTGCTGCGGTAGTAAGCGGTCCGGTCCTGTCCTGAGAGCTTGCGATCGAGGCGAACCACATCGTTCAAATCCTCTTCCTTTAGCGAGCGCAGCTGCACCTTGTCGCGACAGAGGGTGTCGTAATCATTGCCACCGGCACCGTGCACCTGCCAGTAGCCATCCATCTTCACCTGCGACAACTCTTCAACCTGCTCCGGCAGTTCCGAGGTATCGCGAGCAACGATCTGGATTGGTGCCAGCTGGAAACCGGTCGCAGAGAAGAAGCCGGTCATCTCATGATCCGCCCAGTCGATCTCGCTGCGCAAGGTGGCAATCGCTTTTTTCGCCATCCGCTGTTCGATTCCGGCCAACACAGATTTTCCGACCCCCTGTCCCTGGGCATCGGGATCAACCCCGAGAACATCGAGCACGGCGATTTTTTCTGCGGATCCGAAGTCGCCATCCTGTACTCGGGCAAAGGCATAGCCGATCAGCTTGTCACCATCGCAAGCTGCGCAGGTAATAAACGATTCGGGATCGGCCATGGCAACAGTTAAGCGCTTTTGAAAAAAGCCTCTGCGCGGCCCTCCAACGATACGGCTATCGATTGCCGAAACTTGCTCTAGATCTTCCGGACTAAGTGATCTGAAGGTAAGATTACTCATTACGGTTACTCCCCTGTCATTAAATGACCGTTCAGCAGATCAAGATGCCTTGGGCAATTGACCCTTTGACTTAAGTTTCTGATAACGGAAGGCACCCCAGAGGGCGGCACCGATGGCGCCAGCGTACATCGAATCGGGATGCGCAGCGACCTGGGTGCCCATATTCTGCTTATCCATGCCGTCTTGAATCGCTTTGACCAAACCGACATCAAGCGCTAGACCGCCAGTCATCAGCACCACGCCCTGATTGACGCCGATCGATTTAAGCAGCTTGATCAGCCGGTCCGCCATCGACTCATGGATACCCCGCAGAATGTCGCTGGGAGCAATCGAGCGAGAAACCATGTTAATCACGTCGGTCTCGGCCAACACCGCACAGATGCCGCTGACTTTCTCCGGGTTGGTCGACTGCAGCGACAAACTGCCGATTTCGTCCTGTCCAATCCCCAGGTAGCGGGCGATGTTCTCCAGAAACTGACCAGAGCCTGAGGCGCACTGGCTGGTCATGCGGTAGGTCAGCACCTTGCTCTGCTCGTCGATACTGATCGCGCGGCCGTTTAAGGCGCCGATATCGAGCACCGCCCGGGCTTCTGGATTGAGGTAGATGGCACCACGAGCGTGGGTGGTCATCGAATAGAAATGTCCGGTCGTTCCCTTGAGGGTTTCCCCTTCGCCGGTGCTGGCGATATAATCGACCTGCTCGCGCTTTAGACCTGCTTCTTCAAGCACGTATTCGATAGAATCCTCAACCAGGGCGTGGGCGTCACGCTGGCGGATACGGGCATCCCAACGTGCCAGCCATTCGGTCTTATCATCATCCACCCGGAACAGAGCGGTTTTAATCACGCCGGATCCGACATCGATACCAATCGCAGTGGTCATGGTCTCTCTCCTTTAACTTTATGAATCCACAAGGCTTCAAAGTTGTTTTCGTTCTGCTTACTGATTAACCGCTCGGTGGGCGAAGCATGCTCCGCCCAGGGCACCGGTATAGATCGATTCGGCGCTGATGTTGATGGTCTTCTCACCATAGTTCTCGAAGATCAGCTGGCGCAATTCTTTAACCGCGGCCTCGTTCTTGGCCACGCCGCCGGTAAATGTGAACTCGTCGTCCACCCCGCCGGAACGGGCAAGGATCGACATCGCTCGCAGCATGATCGCTCGGTGTAAACCAGCGAGGATATCGGCGCGGTTCTCGCCCATCGCCATCCGGTCGCGCAGTTCGGCGCCGGCAAAGACGGTACAGGTCGAATTGATCCGCGTCGCCTTGGTCGCCTTCATGGCGATCGGACCAAGCTCATGCAGACCGATATTCATTTCGTCGGCGATGTAGCCCAGGTAACGGCCGCAACCGGCGGCGCAGCGGTCATTCATCTGAAAATTGACGACGATGCCGTTTTCATCTATCTGGATCCCCTTGGTATCCTGGCCACCGATATCGAGTACGGTACGGGTATTGGGAAACATCATGTGCGCGCCAAGGCCGTGGCAGAGGATCTCCGAGCGGATATGCTCTTTGGGAAAAGGTAGCCGCACCCGGCCGTAACCGGTACCGACCACGTAGGTTTCTTCTAACTCATGGGCAAGAACCTGCTCAAGGGCAGTTTGGGCAGCCGCTTCGCTGATCTCCACCCCTTCCACTTCACGCAGGGCCCGTGACAGACCGTTCAACAACTGCTTGGAAACAGTCTCGTCGCTTGAGACCAGACTCTCGATATCGATGATCGATTTGTCGTAGACATTCAGCAGCATATCGAAGCTGATCTTCGCTTGCCTACTGACACCCTCGGCAATACTCATAAAACGGGAGCCGGCAATATCGCGGAAGAAATCGGACTTGCGCTCGGCATCGGGCGCGTAGATCGCCGGGGCCTCTTGGATGATGCTCTTGAATACCGCGGTTAGCGCTTCGCGTAGCGGGCCTTTTTGATCCTTGAAACGCTCATGATCCAAATAGCCGTTACTGGTCTCTTCAAGCTGGTTCAACTCGGAGAGAAACTGTTCGAGTCGGAAGTTACGCTCAAGATCGGCGAGCAGCAGTTCTGCTCCACCCCCAGATCCGAGGGCGTTTTTGAATAGAGAGAAGCGGGCGGAGATCTTCGCTTCCTGTTTGGACACTCGGGCGGCAACGTCGTAATTGGAGCGGGAGTTGGTAATCCCGCGGCCGAGAACCTGCTGGTTCTCATCCATCAACACCGCCTTGGTGGTCGTCGAGCCTAAATCAATTCCGATAAAAGTACGCATATGTTGACCTCTTTTGTAGGACGCTTAAAACGTTCCCTAATAGCTCAGCACCAGATGGTTAAGTAAAAATTTCGTCCAACAAGGCGCAATGGTCAATTGAGGGCGAAGGCATACATCAGTATGTCGAGGTCTCGATTGGCCGCTGCAACGCCGTAGGGCGGACTTTTTACGACGCCATCGCAGAACCGCCGGCACGGCGCTTTTGATCAATCATCTGGAAATAACTTTCCATTCGGTTTTTGACGTTGGCGGCCGAGAAGTAGCGTGGGTCGACCAGATCGGTCTCAATGAACGCCCCAGGCTTACCGGTTTTTTTCTCAATTTCACGCATCATCACCAACTGGCCGGCAGAGAAGCTGTTGCAACTTTTGATTGAGTTGATCAGCAGACCATCGGCCTCGTACTCTTTGATGTTACGGGCAAGCATATCGACCCGGGTCGGCAGGTTGCGGTTGGTGTAAACCCCCAGGCAGTAATCGGCCAGCGACTCGAGCGGATGCTCCGGATCGTGACGGAAGTTGTCGTAATCGTAGACACCGCCAACCTTGGTGTAGGAGCTGGCAACGACCACCGCACCCATTTCGTAAAACATCTTCCAGAACTCGCGGAAGCTGGTCCAGTTGGGCGGCCCTTCGACAACCAGCCGGTATTTCTCTTCCGGCATATCCCCTTCCGGGGTCTGGGCGCCAAGGCCAAGATCGATGCGCTGCTGAATCTCTTCGCGCAGCAGTTTGTAATAGTCGATTGCCTCGTCAGTACCGCGAAAGGCGGTGAAGATCGGGCCCATGTAGTAGACGCCACCGAAATAGCAATCGATCGGCGACGGCTTACGCTTGGATTGTTCGAGCATCCAGACCAGATCATCTTCGGCTTTGGCCGACTTGCGCAGATATTCGCGCAGCCGGTCGATGTCGAACTTGATCCCGGAGATCTTTTCCATGGTCGGAATAACTTCTTCTTTTAGCTGCTTGACGATATAGTCGCGCATGTTCTTGGTCGGCTTGCCATCAGCAGCATAGGGGACGTGCAGCATCACCGTTGGGCACTTGTACTGCTCGCGCAGCAGTTCGAACCACTTCAAAAACGTGAAGCAACCGGTGTAGGAGAGCAGCAGCATGTCGGGATTGGGGAAGGCTTTGCCGTTGGGGGCGATGTTGCCCTTCTCCATCATGCCGATATCCGCCTTAACGTAGGTACAGACATCCTCCGAATGACCTGAACGCTCGGCATCGGTGATCATCTCGCCCGACTTCTTGCGCATGGCGTTCTGGATGGCGTTGATCTCTGGCAGGTTGTTGGCGATATCGAAGCACATCAACAGTTCGTTCAGGTTGCCCGGAACGAAGGTCGAAGACACCTTGGCCTCGCCGCTGGTGATCCGATCATAATTGCGGCTGATCATCTCTTTTTGCAGCAGCTGCGAATGAGATTTGACGACGTCTTGATTACTCATGAAGCACTCCATAATTTGATCGAATCGGCAAAGGTTCCGGCCTGTTCGCGGATCGGCTGCATCTGCCCCGAGTTCTCAGCGTACTGCATGGTGATGTAGGGGATCCCCAGGGCTTCCAGGCGATGAACCATCATCGGCTGGTCAAGCAGAGCCGGATCACAGAAGCTCGGTGCGGCGAAAATGACCCCGTCGGCACCCCGCTTGCGGATCGATTCGAGCATGTAGCTGCCCTTTTCTTCGAGATTCACTTCGTATTTGGCTGCGGTCTCGGCACTGTGGTGCAAAAAGGCCTGCGACAGATTATCGATCGGATCACCATCGCTCGGCACATCTTCAAGCAGCCAGCGAGTGACCAACATGCTGTCATCGTCAACGATGTAACAGCCGGACATCTCCAGCGACTTGATCAGATTGAGCGGCGGCTGCTCACAGAAAGTGCCGATCAGAGTGACCCGGCAGTTATCCCGCATCGGCCGTTCTTCGGCAGCTGCGGCCAACAGATAATCCTTCATCAGTTGCGTGTGCTCTTCTACCGGCAACACCATTCCGGCGCGCATTAACAAATAGACTTCAGCAGCCGGGGCGTTCCAGGGAGTCGCAGAGCGGAAATCATAGACCTTTTTGACCCAGGCACGATTTTCGTTATAGACAGCGATCGATTCATTGATCTGCTCGTCGGTGATTTCCCGACCACCCAACTTCTCGAGCCCTTCCTTGAGCTCGCGCAGTTCGTTGCAGTAGAACGTCCCGCCGACCTCATCCTTGAAGTTTTGCGGCGTATCAAAGTAGCGGACATATTTATCCTGGAACAGCATCTGCCAGATGCCGGACAGGTTGCGGATAACATCGCAGATGGAGGGGAACATCATGCCGTCGACGAAGTCGAGTTTGCCAGTGATTGCTAGTTCGATGGTTGACCGAGGAATGCGGCAGATGTAGCTCTGATAATAGGCATCGCCATGGATCACTTCCATGTCGGCACCGCCACCGAGAACTCCGAGCGGCAGCATGCCGGCGGCGTGAATGATTTCACGCGGCACATAGACCGGCATGTAACCGATGACCTTGCGACCCGGAGCTGCCTCCTTCCATTCACGCGCTTTGCTGAAGGAAAGGTCCTCGAATATTTCCTGGCAGGAATCAACGATCTCTTTGACAGATTTTATACCCATAAGATTCTCCCGATAGAGACATAAAGTTTAAACAACAAAGGGTTCCACTCTCCAGGAGGGCTTAACACATCCCTCTCGCAACCCCTTTCTCCGCTATTATGGTAAAAGGGTACCTCAATACCATTTTAACTGTCAACTTAAAATTAAAGAAAACCTTGATTGATCTTATCGAACCCTCATGTCTTTAATTAGCCTAACAGGAAGGAATGAAAAATCCACAAATAGGGATTAATGACGACTCTGCAATTGCAGCTGATGTGGATGGCTGAATATTTCCATGCTGCTTCCGCGCAGGTAGCCGACCAAGGTGATGCCGGCCTGCTCGCAGAGTTCGATCGCTTTTCCGGTTGGAGAAGTACGTGAGGCGATCAGGCCGATACCGAGCCGAGCCGCCTTGGCGACCATCTCGGTAGAAACCCGCCCGGAAGTGACCAGCAGCTTATCCCGCAGCTCGATCTGCTTGAACAGCGCTTCGCCGGCAAGCCGGTCGAGGGTGTTGTGACGACCGATATCCTCGGCATAGAGTAACAGTCCTTCGGCGGCGCCGATGGCCGCCGAATGAATACCACCATGGCTACGATATTGTTCGGCCCGTTCGTGCAGTTCTTTCATAGTGCGGAATAAGACCTCACTACGATAGCTGCGCGAAGGCGCTGGGGAAGGATGGAGTAAACTTTGCGGCAGGTTGAAGCTGATCCCAGTGCCGCAGCCGGAGGTCAGAGTCGGCTGCATCCGCTCGGGCAATTCAGCTCGGATGCGCAGTTCGCCCAGGCCGAACTCGCGACAAATTCCCATGGAGAGAAGATCGTCAAGGTTGTCGATGAAACCCTGCAGGCGTAGAAAACCGGCGAGCAGGAAATTTAGCTGGTGCGGTGAGCAGATAAGGGTTGCCAACTCGGAGCCGTTGATCCGCAGGAGAAGCGGGTATTCTTCGACGACCTGACGCTTGGCCTGTTGTCGCTGGCCCTTATTGACTCGGACAATTTTTCGTGTGGATGGTGTTTCCATCAGTCACAATTTTCCGCTGCATCCAAGATTTTTTGTTCTCGCTATTTTATGGAATTTTAGATCCGAAAATCCTCGGGCCGGAACCCGAAGGTTTTGCTCAATAGGCCACTAACCAGAGCAGCCCCCACATGATGAAGTGGCAGATTCCTGCGGTTCAAGCAACGCTTCGGTTAACACATAAGCCGCCTGCAGGGCCGAAGTAGGACAAAGCGGGAAACACTCTTTGCAGTCCCAACACTCCCGAACCGCCACATCCGGGATAAAGGCAATCTCGCGCTTCGAACCCCGATCAAAAAAGCCGATGGCGTGCTTCTGCTTGATCTCGGCACAGTATCTCACGCACAAACCGCAGAGGATGCAGAAGTTCGCCTCCTTTTCAAACCGGTCCCGGTCGGCGCCATAGATCACGGCCAGCTCAGTGATCTGCTCGGAATCTGGCGCGTGGGCCAGCATCTGCTCCAGCAGCAGCTTGCGGATTCTGTCGACCTGCTCAGTCCTGGTCCTGACCACAAGGCCATCTTCCACCGGGTGCTGACAGGCGGCGAGCAGATTGGTCCGCTCGTTCAGATCCGCCTCAACGGTACAGACCCGGCAGGCGCCGTAGGGGTGCAGCTTTTCGTGGTCACAGAGGGTGGGGATCGAAACGCCAACGCTGCGTGCGGCCTCCAGGATGGTCATGCCTTCGCTGGCAACAACCTTTTTCCCGTCTATCTGCAAGTTAATTTCACTCATATTATTATCCTATGCTTCTTCGGTAGCGGCAGTCGGCACCGGCTCACCGGACAAAATCCTCACCGCATCAAAAGCTGCCGGACAGGCCTCAACACAGCCCCGGCACTTGGTGCACTTATCCTGATCGATCACATGCACCTGCTTTTTCTCCCCGGCAATCGCATCCGCCGGGCACTTACGGAAACAGGCCCCGCAACCTTTGCACTTCTCCGGTTCAATATAGAAATCGATCAACTCTTTGCAAGAAAGTGACGGGCAACGCTGGTGATTGATATGCGCCTCATACTCATCGCGGAAATGCTTCAAGGTGCTCAAGACCGGGTTGGGAGCGGTTTTGCCCAGCGCACACATCGACGACCCCTTGGTGGTTTCGGCCAATGCCAGCAGTAGATCGATATCCCCTGCCTTGCCCAGCCCCTTGGTCATGTTGGTCAGGATCTTCAGCATCTGTCGGATCCCTTCGCGGCAGGGGGTACATTTGCCGCACGACTCGTCACTGAGAAATTCGAGGAAGTAGCGGGCGATATCGACCAGACAGGTATCCTCGTCCATGACAATCATCCCGCCCGAGCCCATCATCGCCCCGGCCTTACTCAGCTCGTCGAAGTCGACCTTGGTGTCGAGCAGGTCTTCTGGCAAACAGCCGCCCGATGGACCGCCGGTCTGTACCGCTTTGAACTGCTTGCCGCCGGGAACTCCGCCACCGATCTTGAAGATGATATCCCTGAGCGTTGCGCCCATCGGCACTTCGACCAGGCCGGTGTTATTCACCTTGCCGACCAGGGAGAAGATCTTGGTTCCCTTGCTGCCCTCGGTGCCGATTGAGCTGAACGCCTTGGCACCCTTGTTGATCACCAGTGGGATATTGGCCCAGGTTTCAACGTTGTTGATGTTGGTCGGCTTGCCCCAGAGACCCTTGGTCGCCGGGAACGGCGGTCTCGCGTTCGGCTCGCCCGGCTTGCCTTCCAAAGAGTTGAGCAGCGAAGTCTCCTCTCCGCAGATAAAGGCGCCGGCGCCGCGATGCACCTTGACGGTGAAATCGAATCCGGAACCGAGCACGTTCTCACCGAGGAAGCCGTATTCCTCAGCTTTCTTGATGGCGATCTCCAGGTTCTGGACGGCCAGCGGGTACTCTTGGCGGACGTAGACATAGCCCTCGTTGGCGCCGATGGCGTAGGCGCCGATCATCAGCCCCTCGAGTACGGCGAAGGGATTGCCTTCCATCACCGAGCGGTCCATATAGGCCCCCGGATCGCCCTCGTCGCAGTTGACCACCACGTACTTCTTATCTCCCGGCGCCTTGCGGGCAAAATCCCACTTGACCCCCGAGGGGAAACCGGCACCGCCGCGCCCACGCAGTTTGGCGTCCTTGACCTCGCCGACCACCTGCTCCGGAGTCATCTCGAAGAGGGTCTTGACCAGCGCCTGATAACCGCCGACGGCGAGATAATCATCGAGGTTTTTCGGATCGATCTTCAGGTTGGCGCCGAGGATCAGCCGTTCCTGATTCTTATAGAAAGGGATATCCTCTTCCAGGGTGGCTTTCTCGCCGCTGTTCGGATCGACATAGAGCAGTCGTTCCACAATTCTATTTTCCTTAATCGTCTCCGAGATGATCTCGGCGATATCTTCCGGCTGGACCTTGAGGTAACAGATCCCCT
>CAMYNC010000086.1:15877-29974 GCA_947259685.1 uncultured Desulfuromonadales bacterium
ACCACGATCGGCCCCTGCTCGCAGAAGCCGTGACAACCGGTGCGTCTGAAGTCGACATCGGCGACGGCACCCTGCCTTTCGATCTCCTGCGCAATGGCCGTGGAGACCCCGTTACTTCCGGTCGCATGACAGGCACTGCCAGAGCAGAGGGTGATACAGGGTTTATTCGCATTGCGCTGGGAAAGGATCTCCTGGCGGAACGCTTCCAGTTCAGCTGATGTATTGAGCCTAGCCATATTCAAATTCCTCACTGACAAGCGCAGAGACCGACAACTTCAGGCGTCTCCGTACTCTTCAACTTTTCCAGGGTTTCTGCCGTCTCGGCCAGCTTCAACGTGTTCAGCACCTCGGCCGTCTCGGCCTGCACGACATTACCGTGGTATTCGCCGTCGACGACGATAACCGGCCCCAGGGCGCAACAGCCCAGACAGCTGACTGTCTCGACGCTGAACTTTAAATCCGGGTCGGTTTCACCCGGCCCGACCCCGGTGACCTCCTGAACGGTAGCGAGGATATCCTGGGCGCCGCGCACGTGACAGGCGGTCCCCATGCAGACGTGGATCTCATGGCGCCCCTTGGGGGTAAGGCTGAAGGTCTTGTAAAAGGTGGTGATGTGCTGAATACGGCTCATCGGCACTTCCAGTTTTTCACTGACCCGCGCCAGCGCCTCTTTGGGCAGCCAGTTGCACGCGCTCTGGATGTCCAGCAAGATCTGGATCAGCGAACCGGCTTCGCCGCCATGGTTGTCGATTATCTGGTCGATTTTGCCGATATCCATAATGTTGTCCTTATCTTCTGATCCGGGCGACCCACCGGGTCGCCCCTACATTCGTTCGATCATTGCCACCGTAGGGGCGACCCGGTGGGTCGCCCGCCTTTTCAACTCGCCAACGCGAAGCGCTTTTCTCCTTCATCAAAGCTCACCAACCCAAGCCGCGATGAGTTACTCAGATGCCGGGAGACCGCGCTCGCATCGATGGCGAGTTTTTCAGCGATGTCCCGAGCGGAGAGCGGATTATCCCGCAGCAGCAGCATAATCCGGCTGATCGCCAGTTTATCGACGATCAATTCCTCGAAGAGTCGATTGAACTCGTCACTGGCGAAATACTCGTCGTACTTCTCCTGCGTATCAAACCGCACCCGCAGCCGCTCGCGTTCCACCAGTTTGGCGTAGGGCAGCAGTTTGGTCACCGCCGCCAGATTGAGTTTCAGCGTCTCAGCGTCGAGCCCTTCGCTTTGGCCGAGCGGGCCCAGCTCTTTGAGCTGCTTGCCGAAGTCGTTCATCACCTCGGCGTAGCGGGTCCCTTCGGAGGCGGCAATCCATTCGAGCCGCAACCGCTTCGGGTTGATGCCGATCCGCTCGAGCAGTTTACGACCAAAATGCATGTTAAACAGGGCATCGTAGTTGCCCTCGGTTACGTAATGGCACTCACCCAGCCAACACCCGCCGATGAAGACACCGTCCGCGCCTTTGGTGAGTGCGCGCAGGACAAACTCGAGGTCGATCCGACCGGTACACATGACCCGGATAACCTTTGTTTCAGTACTATATTGTTGTCTGGAAACTCCAGACAGGTCCGCAGCCCCGTATGCTCACCAGGTGCATAAGAAGCCGATGACGTTGGGGGTATATTCAAAGCTCATTATGTCCTCCTTTCCGGTCTTGCTATTTTGATCATGCGGGCGACCCACCGGGTCGCCCCTACATTCGTTTGTTTATTGCCACCGTAGGGGCGTCCCGCTGGGACGCCCGTGATTCTTACCGTCATTCAACTTCCTCAAATACCGCCCCATCGATCTGGGCGAAGATCTCATCGTCCGTGTAGTGCTTCAGATAGATCGCCCCGGTCGGGCACTTGGCGTTGCAGAGGCCGTCCCCTTTGCAGAGCACCGCTTCCACCCTGGCCTTTTTGCCCTGTGGCGTATCGACAAAGCTGATCGCGTCGTAGTTGCAACAGGTGATACAGGCCCCGCAAGAAACACAATCATGCTCGTTGACGTCGCAGACCGCGCCGGAGGCGGTGACGGTATCGCCGGCGAGGATGCCGATGGCGCGTCCCGCTGCCCCGTAGGCCTGGGTGATGGTTTCCGAAATGTACTTGGGATACTGGGCGGCGCCGCAGAGGAAGACCCCATCCGAAGCAAAATCGACCGGGCGCAGTTTGACGTGCGCTTCCTGGAAGAAACCATCCGGGTTGTGCGAGGCCTTGAACAAACGAGCCAGCTCGCGACTCGATTCGGCCGGGACCGCCGCTGCGGCCAGGGCGACCAGGTCGGTCTCCAACTCCAGCTTGTGGCCAAGCACCGGATCGGTGACAGTGACCGTCAGGCCGTTGCCGCTCGCCTTAACCACCGGCTGGTCCTCCGGCGTAAAGCGGATGAACTTGATATCCTTGTCCGCCGTTTCGCGGTAGTAATCTTCCTTGAAGCCGTAGGTGCGCATGTCGCGGAAGAGGATGTGGATATCCATCTCCGGGTTGATCTCTTTGAGCTTCAGGGCGTTCTTGACTGACTGACCGCAGCAGACGCGGCTGCAGTAGTTGTTCTCTTCATTGCGACAGCCAACGCACTGGATCATCACCATGCTCTCGGCAGCAGTAACCTTCCCGTTGTCGGCGACGATCTCCCCTTCCAGCTCCAGCAGGGTCATCACCCGGTCGCTTTCGCCGTAGAGGTATTCAGCTGGCTTATGCTCATCAGCGCCGGTAGCGAGGATGGCGATACCGTGGGTGATCTCGCGGATGCGCCCTTCGGTATCGACGGTGGTGACGAAGTTGCCGACATAACCGGAAACGTCGGTGATAAGCGAATTGCAGGCCACGCGGATCAGCGGGTTTTTATAGACCTTGCCGATCAGCTCGTTCAGGTGGCTCTGTACGTCCATGCCATCGAGGGTGAAATGAAGTCTTCGCGCCATGCCGCCGAGATCGTTGTCCTTCTCGATCAGGTAGACCTCGAAGCCCTGCTCGGCCATGTTCAGCGCGCTGGTCATCCCGGCCAGGCCACCGCCGACCACCACCGCGGTCTTGTTGACCGGCAGGTCGAATTCCTGCAGCGGCTGAAGATGGGCGGCTCTCGCCACCGACATGCGGATGATATCTTTCGACTTCTGGGTGGCGCTCTCCTTCTCGCGCGAATGAACCCAGGAGCAATGCTCGCGGATGTTCGCCATCTCGAAGAAATACTGATTGATGCCCGCCTCGCGGCAGGTGTCGCGGAACAGCGGCTCGTGGGTTCTTGGGGTACAGGCCGCCAGCACCAGCCGGTTAAGCCCCTTCTCCGCGATCGCGTCGGCGATCTGCTGGGCGTTCTCTGTCGAACAGGCGAACAGATTCTCGCCGGCCCAGGTCACGTTCGGCAGGGTCGAGGCGTATTCGACCACGGCGGGGATATCGACCACCCGGCCGATATTGGCGCCGCAGTGACAAACGACCACACCGATTTTCGGCTCCTCTTCGGAGGTGTCGCGCTCCTCGGGATAGACCCGCTCGCGGCTCAGTTTACCGCGCCGGGCGTCGAGCAGCTGACCGACTAAAGCATCGGCGCCACTGGCGGAGACCACCGACTCAGGGATATCCATCGGCCCCTGGAAAGCGCCGCTGACGAACACGCCCTCGCGGCTGGTTAGGATCGGATTTTTCGGATCGGTTTTGCAGAAGCCGTGCTCGTTCAGTTCGATATCGAAGGTTTTGGACAGCCCCTCAACATTTTTCGGCGGATTGAGACCGACCGAGAGCACCACCAGATCGAATTCCTCTTCCTTGACGCCGTCATCGAGGGTCGAGTAACGGATGGTGACGTTCTTGGTGATCGGGTCCTCTTTGCCGACGGTGACGTAACTGCGGATAAAGCGCACGTCGTCGAGCTTTTCGGCGCGCTGGTAGAAGCGCTCGAAATCCTTGCCGTAGGCGCGGATATCGTTATGGAAGATGGTCGCATCGAGGCCGTTATCGTGGTCTTTGGCCAGGATCACCTGTTTCTGGGTGTAGGTGCAGCAGACCGCCGAGCAGTAACTGTTGCCCCCTTCGATAACCTGTCGCGAACCGACACACTGGATCCAGGCGATCCTTTTCGGATGGCTCAGATCAGAGGGGCGGCGCACTTCACCTTCGTAAGGACCGGTCGAACAGAGGATGCGCTCGAAATCGAGACTGGTGACCACGTTCTCCATCAGCCCATAGCCGAAATCGTTGCGCAGTTTCGGATCGAAGGTGTCGAAACCGGGTGAGAGCAGAATCGCGCCGACCTCCAGCTCAAACTGTTCCGGCTTCTGGTGCAGATCGATGGCGTTGGTCTTACAGACGCCGACGCAGATCTGGCACTTGCCCTCTTGCAGGTAGAGACAGGTCGCCTCATCGACGTAAGTGACCAGCGGTACCGCCTGCGAGAAGTAGATATGCACCGACTTGTTCTCGGAGAGTTCCTGGTTGAACGGATCGGGGATCTTGACCGGGCAGTAATCGACGCAGATGTTACAGCCAGTGCATTTCTCTTCGATGATGTAGCGCGGCTTTTTGGTCAGGGTGACTTTGAAATCGCCAGCCTCCCCTTCGACCCGATCGACCTCGGTATAGGTGATGATCTCGATGTTGGGATTGCGTGCGCATTCGATGAACTTGGGCGACTCGATGCACATGGAGCAGTCGTTACTGGGGAAGGTCTTATCGAGCTGCGACATCTTGCCGCCGAGGGCCGGCGACTTGTCGACCAGATAGACCCGGAACCCCGAATCAGCCATATCGAGCGCGGCCTGGATGCCGCTGATCCCGCCGCCAACGATCAGCACATCTCCCTTGTTGTCATTGGTGGACGTCGCTACAGGGAGTACTTCAACTGAGTTGTTATCCATCGGTTTTCCTTTTATCTAACTGGTTGACCACTAATCTCAAGTCATGCGGTCAAACGCTAATTCTTGTTTACCGCCCGTTCGTTCCACTCACTCAAGAACGCAGAGTTCGCAGAGTAGACCTATGTTTAGATTAACCAAAACCAGAATCTCCCCAGTGTCATCTCTGCGCTTTTTGCGTCCTCTGCGGTAAACCAGATTCACCTAAAGAGACTCGAAGATGATTTCAGTGATGTCTTTTACGAGAAGAGCTTCACTCTCATCCAGGTCGAGGCTGCTGTCGGTAAAGTTGGTGATACAGTAGGGACAGGAGGTCGCCAGCACCTCGGCACCGGCGTCGACCGCCTGCCGCACACGCAGATCGGAGAATCTATCCTCCTTGGAGGTCTCCATCCAGATCCGTCCACCACCGCCGCCGCAACAGAGGCTCTTTTCGCGGTTGTCGGCCATCTCGCTCAGTTCCAAGCCAGTCACCCGCTGTAGCAGTTCGCGCGGCGCGTCGTAGAGGTTGTTATGCCGCCCCAGGTAACAGGGATCGTGGTAGGTGACCTTCTTGGCGAACTCCTTGCTCAGCTTCAACCGTCCTGCTTTGACCAGCTCGTTGACGAACTCGGAGATAAACACCACCTCGAAGTTGACCATGAACTCGGGATATTCGTTCTTGAAGCTGTGGTAGCAGTGTGGCGAGGAGACTACGACCTTCTTCACGCCGTGATCGATAAACTCTTTGATGTTCTGCCTGGCCAGACGCTTGAACAGCTCTTCGTTGCCGGCCTTGCGGATGCTCTCTCCGCAGCAGCTCTCTTTACTGCCGAGGATGCCGAATTCGACGCCGGCCTTGTTGAGGATACCGGCGGTGGCCGCAGCCACTTCGCGCATGCGCGGGTCGTAGCTTAAGTAACAACCGGTGAAGTAAAGAGCTTCCATCCCCTCGGCGTAGGTTTTAACCGGCAGCCCCTTGGCCCATTCGGCACGCTTGTTACGCTCGCCACTTAAGGAGTTGCCCTCGGAAGTAAGACTGGCGACCACCGACTGGATCGGGGCAACGTTGCCCGGATAGACGTCATATTCGGCGCCGAGCTTGCGCAGGGCGACTCCGGCGGTGATCTGATCGACGCCACGCGGGCAGTTGTCGACGCAGGTTTTACAGGTGGTGCAGCGCCACATCTCTTCCTGGTCGATCTCGGTCAGACCGAAGGTCGCCTGACGGATCAGCTTGCGCATGCTGAAATCGCGCACCCGATTCCAGGGGCAGACAGCGTCGCACTTGCCGCACTGATAACAGTACTTGAACGAGTCGCCGCCGCTCTCTTTGATGACCTCGATAATTTCTTGTTCGGGGGCTACAGTTTCCACGTTATCATCCTGTCCTCTATGACTTTGAACTATTCAAAACCTACTCAAAAAGCTTTTTCACCGCCTGTTCGCTGCACTCACTCGAGAACGGAGAGATCGCAGAGGAACAAATACGAAAGGGGGTCACGATCGCCTGATTCGGTTGCCGCTGCGATCTCTGCGCCCTCTGCGGTAAAATTCCCCTTGATCTATCGTTTTAACTTTTGGCTTTGGAAATCTGCGCGATGAGATCCGCCACCTTTTCGGCACCGAAGCGGTTGACCAGCGATTCGACGCCGATCTCGGCCTCGCCCATTTCTGGCTGCTCGTCGACTTCCACTTCCCGCTCTTCCAGGGTCAGGGCGTCAACCAGGCACCACTTGACGCACAGCGGCTCATCTTCGCCGTCGCACATGTCGCATTTCAGCGGCAGGCCGGAATCAGGTTCTTTGAACTCTTCACGTGACGGGCAGGCGGCGCGGCAGAAGGCGCACTCATCGTATTCTTTGCCGTCGATCACGTACTTGTCGCGCCCGGCGCATTCGGCGACCGCGTAGTCGCCGGCGTAGACCGGAACATAGACGTCGCGCAGCGGCTCATGGACCACCCGGATGCGCGAGCGCGCCGGGTTGTTGCTGCTGTACTTCGGCATGGCGTGAAACGAGGAACAGATCACCTCGCAGGCCCGGCAGCCATTGCACTTGTCAACATCGATCTTTATCGTCTTGACGGTTTTGGTTTGCTTATTGGTTTTCACGGTTACGCCTCCACACTATCTGTCGCCGAAGCGTTTTCGTCTTCGCTTAAGATGCCGCGCTTGAAGAATTCTTCGCTGACGTAATCCAGACCTAAATCTTCGAGCGATTCCTGGGTCGGGATGCCGTCCATGTTCCAGCCCTTGAGCTTGTAGTAGGCGTCGAGCAGTTCCTTCTCCAGCTCGGGGAAGCGCTTCTTCCAGTGATTCTCCGGCGGTTTCTCATCCTTGCGGCGCATGCCTCTGGTGATGTTGATCGCCCGCACCAGGGTGCGGTAACGCTTGGCCGCTTTGGTCAGCTTCTCCTCATCCATCTCGATTCCGGCCCCGGAAGAGATGAACTTGGGGTAATTGTGGATATGATACGGCGGTTTCAGCGGGAAGGATGACAGCCCGGCGCACTGGCCGAGAGCGTCGTCGATGTAGTGCATCTGCTCCTGCCAATCGACGATGGCGCACGACATATCAACGGTCGGATAATAGGGGTTCGAGTTCTCGCCGCGGAATTCCCAGTCGAGCAAAATCTGCTTGAACTTGTCGTCCGGCACCTGGATCCAATCCGAAACAAACGCCTCGCGCTCCTCTTTGGTCGCAAACGGCGCCTGCGGGAACTGCCCTTCGATCTGGGTGATGTTCATCTTCTCGCCGGTGGCGTACATGAGGAAATAGACCGGGTTGAGCATCGACAGCTTGAGCGGCAGCTGCTCGGTCTTTTTGATGTTGTTGTGCGCATAGGCTTCGGCGCCGTTGCCGATCTCTTTGGCCGCCCAGTAGGTACCCTTGGCGAGGATATCGCCGACCCCTTCGCGCTTGACGATCATATCGAGCAGGTAGTAGAAGCGCCCTTCGCTATCTTCCGGCATGCCGGGGAAATCATCGGCGGAGAGGATGTCGTTCTCCAGCAGCTCAATGGCAAAGGCCATCACCTGCGGTGCGGAGAAGCCGTCCAGACCGTACTCGGTGGCTTTCTGGGCGATGCGCAGACCGAAATCGAGGTCGGAAAAAGCGCCCATGGTATAGGTGAGCTTGGTGAAGCATTTCATCATGTAGGTCGGCAGACCCGGCATGGAGATGGTCGCGCCGCATTTCATCGGACAGTTGAAACAGCTGATCAGCCGTGTCCGGGCGTTTTCCATCGTCTCGGTCCACTCTTTTTCGACCTCTTCGTTCCAGAAATCCTTGCGCCGTTCGCGCGAGTTGCCCCACATGAAATTCTCGGTGTGCCACTTCTCATCGTGGACCTTCATCTCTTGCGGTGAGCCGAGGCCGGCCAGAATAGGCATGACGCCGGGGATCGGATTGTCTTCGCGGACCTTGATGTATTCGAGCACCTCATTGCACAGCCCCAGGTATTTTTCCGGCTCGGCGATCACCACGTCCTTGGTGCCGCGCACCACCACTGCCTTGAGGCCCTTGTCGCCCATCACCGCGCCGATTCCACCACGGCTGGCGCTGGAACGGCCCTGCTCGATGGAGGCGTAGAAGACCCGGTTTTCACCGGCCAGGCCGATCGCTGCTACCTGTGCTTTGGGCTGGTTCAATTCTTTTTTTATAATCTCGGCGGTTTCGATCGAGCCTTTACCGGTCAGATGCGAAGCGTCGCGGATTTCGACCTTGTCATTATTGATAGACAGATAAACCGGCTCGGACGACTGACCGCGGATGATCAGCTTATCGTAACCGGCGTATTTCAGCTCCGGAGCCCAGAAGCCGCCCATCATCGAGAAGGCCAGCAGTCGGGTCTGGGGGGAGATGGTGGTCATGATGGTGCGGTTGCAGCCGGTGGCAGGGGTACCGCACAGCAGGCCAGCACCGAAGATCAGCAGATTTTCCGGCGAAAACGGCTCAGCCTCAGGGGACACCCGGTCCCACATGATTTTGGCATTGGTCCCCAGCCCCCCGAGATACAGCTCGGTATCTCTTGGGTCAGAGGCAACCTTCTCGATGTTTCCACGGGAGAGATCGATCTCCAGATTATAACCTGTCTCTGCGTACCTCATTTTCTTTCCCCTTTTAAGTGTCCCGAACGACTGTCCCAGCTGCCAAATTTCATGGGCCAATTGCTACCAAACGTGGATTATTGTAAAAAGGTACCGCAATACTTATTTATCGTCAAGAAGTATATAACGGCGTTATTTTGATGACCGAATTCGTCATGTTTTCACCTTTTCCATGATCTATTTAAATGAAATAACTGATATCTATTGAGGTCTTCCGATCCTAGCGTGGAAAAACAAATGATCCCTGCTTGCGAGACCCACGCGGGAATGTAGAAAATTGAAAGATAATTAATTTTGAAGATATTGGTTTGCGTACTTTTTTCTTCGCTACAACAGAATCAGGTTCGAGAACAATGGATGCGAAAGCCCCAAACTGGGAATGCCAGTTGGAGCTTTGTATTGGAAATGGTGGTTCATAGGTTGAGGAGCAAAAAACTAATGCAACAACGCAACTACCTCCCTCACGCCACTCCGCAAAAACAGTTAGATATCGTCTATTCAGGATTCGCAGACTCTTGACATCTCATTAAGCTCTGATACGAATTAAGCATACAACTCAACGCTTACGACAATCCCGACAAAGCCAACCCTTCGACAGGTTGGTTTTCGGATGAGAGTCGGTGGGGAGTGGCGGTTCACAGCGCCGCAGGCGCGATCCCCGAAAAAGCAATTTCCTATCAGCTCAGCGAGATGGTGAGCAAGCGGACATGATGGGGTTTCCGGCGGCGTTGAAACTAAGCGCCACGAGGCTGTTCATAGGCTGTACCATCAGCCAAGAAAGTGCCTCGGCTGCCGGACACCTTATTAGGTCTTCATGCAAGCCGCCGGTGGTTCCTATGCAAGTTCAATCCATCGTCAATTAACCCCAAGGAGTAACATTATGGTCAGGTCAACATTTATAAAAACTACTTTGGTGATTTTTGCCATCGCCCTTGTAAGCTCGCCTGTTATTGCAGAAAAAACTGCAGAAACAACTGAAGGATTTTCTCCAATGTCCCTTCCGAATGCAAAGCCCGGCGAGTGTTATGCGAAGGTTATGATTCCAGCCGAGCACAAGACCGAAACTGAAGAGGTCGTAAAAAAAGAAGCTTCTGAAAAGATCGAAATTATTCCTGCTAAATATGAGACTGTAACTGAAAAAATTCTGGTAAAAGATGCTTCTGAAAAATTTGTCCCGGTTCCTGCCGTCTATGAAGACCTTAAAGAGGCCATTGAAGTTTCAGCCGCAAAACAGGTCTGGCGGACTGGACGCAAAGCCAAGTCATCCATGGCCGGACAAAGTTTTCTGGCAGGAGCTATGGCACTCGGGTTACCCGGTACGGCCAACGTCGGTCAGTGCTTTGCTGAATATCATCAACCTGCTCAATATAAAACTGAAACAAAGCAAGTAATGTTAAAAGACGCTTCATTTAAAATCGAAATTATTCCCGCAAAATATGAGGTTGTAGAAGAGAAGATACTGGTAAAGCAGGCTTCAGAACAGTTGAAGGAAATTGCACAAGTCTATGAAACGGTTTCTGAAAAGGTCATGGTGTCGCCCGCTTACACGACTTGGAAGAAGGGCCGTGGCCTGGTAGAACGTATCGACGGGACAACTGGCGAGATCATGTGCCTGGTAGAGGTGCCGGCGGAATACAAGACGGTGACCAAACGAGTATTAAAGGCGCCTGCCACCACCCAGAAAATGGTAATCCCGGCCGAGTATAAGGTGCAAAAGGTCACAAAATTGATATCCCCTGCCCAGGAAAAGAAAATTGAAATCCCCGCTGTCTATGAGACCGTAACCACAAATGTCAAAGTTTCTGATGACAAAACCGGCTGGTTGTTAGAAGGGACGGCGGGAGCTGGCAAGGCGACAAAGAATATTTTATGCCTGCACGAAACCCCGCCAAAGCATGAGACCGTTGTAAAACGCGTTATGAAATCCCCAGCCACCGTAAAAAAAGTAAGCATTCCTGCCGAATACAAAACGCAGAAGGTTGCCAAACTGGTTTCCCCTGCCCAAGAAAAGCGTATTAAGGTGCCAGCAGAAATGCAAACAGTTACAAAAAATATCAAGGTAACTGATTCGAGAATGGAATGGCGCTCTGTGCTCTGTGAGACCAATATGTCCAAAGAGCTCAACATGAAGATCCAGGAGTCCCTGCATAAAGCCGGCTTCAAGGCAGGGCCCATTGACGGTAAGGTTGGCCAGGCGACCATGAGGGCTGTAGATGCATACCAAGTTGCCAATAAACTTCCGCGTGGTGGATTGACAATGAAGACGCTTGACCATTTGGGCGTCAAAGTCAGTCAGAGATAAGCCGGCTTGTTTCTGTGTGACTCATGTAGGGTTCTGTAGAGCATGACCGGAGGGGGATGAGGTGTTAGAAATATAATATGACTTCAGCATCCTGAATATGCAGAGTGCGGGGGTCAGCCCTTGACTTAGGACCTTTTCGTTAGTTTCTGTCCGATGTCAAGGGCTGACCCTTCTTGTTTTCTCGCCCGTTCGCTCTGCTCTCTTTAAATGCCATTTAGGATAGCTGCGCACACTTTCGTCCCGCCAGAGTCGGATGCAACTGGTGATAACTATCTCTGCACACATATTACTATCGCATCAATTATAACTCTAGCCTATGACTTCAAGCAGAAAGGACTCATCTGTTCTACTCATATTTTTCACTTTGACATAACCAAGCCGATCATTATCTTTTAATAAATTAATAATTATAGCCCTATCTTCATGGGAAATTTTAATCCCTAGAATTACTGA
Organism: uncultured Desulfuromonadales bacterium; assembly: GCA_947259685.1. Next base: position 27,568 of record CAMYNC010000086.1, read on the forward strand.
CTTAATATTGATTACTTCAGGAAAATAGGTGTCATTCTCATCATGAATCAATCTCCATTCCTTCTCGTACCCCCATATCTCGGATTTCAATATAGACAACTCCTTAAGCATAGATTGTTTTTCTTCACGAGTTGATTGATTAAAGTTCTCTACAGTAATTTGAGGAATCTGATTACAATAGTTCACTTTTTGAATTTTTGAATGAGGTAGAGTCCCTTCCGAGAACTCATACTCAATGCAAATGCCTCTATGATTGTCAGCATAATGCGACCACATCAAAATATTTGTGCTTTCTTCAGAAAAACAACAAACGCCAATCTTCCTCTGTTCCTCCAAAAAGTTATGATTTGCAACATTCATAACCCAACCAGGAATCGGCGCCTGCTGCTTTGCCAATGTATGACTTTCACTTCTCCCAGCCAGCACAGAACTTAATGCACTATAGTAGTTACTGTTCCTCTTATTAAAGCTCTTGAAATCTAAAGATAATGCACAATCAAATGGATCATTAAAATTAGCAGGATTTGACATCCACACACATCCAGTCTTGATTGCTTCTAAGGTAAAATTATCTATTGAACAATACTTAAAAAGTGATCTTGGACTCATTTCACCCGCCTAAACTCTATAAAAATGAACGCCAAAGGGGGAGAGGAGGAGCCAGCCCCAACAAAAAAACCGCCCCAGCAAAGCCCTTAAGGCCCGCCAGCGCGGTTCCGAATCACGTATGAGATCTCCCCACCTCAAACATCCTATCCTCAATATTTGCTGAAGATTCAATCTGCGAAGATTACAACTCTTTCCCATAATCTGCAAAGCATTTGAAATTTAAGAAGAATGAACCCGGACTATCCATGAATCCTTCAACTGCAACCACCAATTGCCCGCCATCTCATCAAAAGCAATTTCCAGGGATTCAGATATAATTGATAACCATGGAGGTCTCAGATTATGAATATAAGCCAAAGGTTGCAACAAACCATTAATGACCTGGTTGATGACCATCGCGGCATACTCGCGGCGGATGAAAGCGCACCGACCATCAAGAAACGTTTCGACGCCATCAACCTCGAATCCACCGAAGAAAACCGACGCGCCTATCGCTCCTTACTCCTCGAAACACCGGAACTGGGAGACTTCATCAGCGGCGCTATTCTGTTCGAAGAAACTCTCGGCCAGAAAAATGCAGCCGGCACCCCCCTGGCGGAGGTCGCATGGAAGCAGAAAATTGTTACCGGCATCAAGGTCGATAAAGGCACAGAAAAGCTCGTCGGCTCGCCCGGCGATCTCGTGACCAAAGGACTGGACGGTCTCGCTGACCGGTTAATGACATATATCGAACAGGGTGCGCGATTTGCCAAGTGGCGAAAGGTTTACCCCATTACCGCCACCAATCCCACTCCGCTGGGCTTACATGCCAATGCCGAAAGGCTGGCACACTACGCCGCCACCTGTCAGGAGCTGGGCATGGTGCCGATTGTCGAGCCTGAAGTGCTGATGGATGGCGATCATGATATTGATCGATGTGAAGACGTCACCGAGCGGGTTCTGTACGCCGTGTTTCAGGCGTTGCGGCAATACGGGGTGACGCTTGAACACATGATCCTGAAACCCAACATGGTGTTGCCGGGCAAAGACTGCCGAACTGCAGACCCTGAGGAAATAGCAAAAGCGACCCTACGAGTCTTCCGCAGAGCTGTACCAGCAGCCGTACCCAGCATCAATTTTCTGTCTGGTGGCCAGAGCCCCGCAGAAGCGACAATCAATTTGAATGCCATTAACCAGGTAGGCGGCCCTTGGCAACTAAGCATTTCCTACGGACGTGCATTGCAACAACCGGTATTGGAAGCCTGGCAGGGTAAAACTGAAAATGTTACAGCGGCGGAAATCGCCCTGTTGAAACGAGCTCGCCTAAACAGCCTGGCTCGTCAGGGACGCTACCAGGCGAATATGGAGGCCGATTAGCCATAGGAAAACATGAAGGGTCAGTACCTAACCCCGCCCCCTTGACTTGTTATCATTAAAAAAATTGGCATGGAGTTGAATATCTATGTCGACTTAAAATGTTCTCTCTGAAGATGATTCTCGAATAATATTTTTTTCGATGTTTCAAGACACTGGAGGCAAAAATGAGCATGCGTATGAAAATCATGACTTTAGCCACAACCCTCGTACTGCTAAGCCAAGGGATAGTGTTTGGCTCAGTGTTAAGACCTCAACCCGCCCCGCCCAACACGTTTGAGTTTGTCGGTAAAAACCTGGAAATTTCATTTTCGAGCACCAGTTTCAACGGCGAGCCGAGACTGACCTACACAACACCAAAGAAAACACTTAATTTCGCGGCCTGGGAAATCCGTCAAGCCCCCACTGAAATTGGCCAACTGGTCACCGTCACCTTGAATCAGGT
>CAMYNC010000087.1:0-7629 GCA_947259685.1 uncultured Desulfuromonadales bacterium
GGATCGTCGTTCTCGCCGGCGGCACCGGCAATCCCTATTTCACCACCGACAGCGGTGCCGCCCTGCGGGCACTGGAGCTGGAATGCGACGCGCTGCTCAAGGGCACTCAGGTCGACGGCGTCTATTCGGCCGATCCGAACCGCGATCCCACGGCCAAACGGTATGACCAGGTCTCCTTCCAGGAGGCCATCAGCCGCGGCCTGGCGGTGATGGATACCGCAGCCTTTGCCCTTGCCCGCGATAACGGTTTGCCGATAATCGTCTACAACGCCCTCAAAGAGGGGGCGTTGGCCGATATCGTTGCCGGAAATTCCCCGCTGCTTCAGGCAGAGTGCCGCCGGGATGGCCATATTTCTCGTTCGGATCTGGTTGGGTTTCTGCTTGGATTGGTTATCCTGTTGCTGCTCTGGATGATTTGACATGCCGCGGATCAAATTAACCATCGAATATGATGGCACCGCCTATGTCGGCTGGCAGGTGCAGCCGAATGGTGTTTCGATCCAGGCTTTGGTCGAGCAGGCGCTGCAACAGTTGCTGGGGACTCAGGTTCGGATCCATTCTTCAGGGCGTACCGATGCAGGTGTCCACGCCTTAGGGATGGTGTGTCATTTTGATCCGCCCCGCAGGCTTCCTTTAAAGGCATGGCGTGACGGTCTGAATCGTTTTTTGCCTGAAGATGTTGCTGTGCGCCAAGCAGCTGAGGTTGACGGGAATTTCCACGCCCGCTTTTCAGCCAAAGGCAAATGTTACCGTTATACTATCCTGCGCTCGGCAGTGCGCTCACCGCTGCATAGGCGTACCAGTTGGCAAGTGCGGCAAGAGCTGAATGTGCAATTGATGCGGCAGGCTGCTGCTGCATTTGTTGGCGATCATGACTTTGCTGCTTTTCGTACTTCTGGGTGTGCCGCAGACACTACCCGTCGGCAGATTTACTCAGTCGAACTGATCGAGACTGGCGCACTGCTGGATATCGATGTTCGGGGCTCTGGATTTCTCAAGAATATGGTGCGGATGATGGTTGGTACTCTAGTGGAGATCGGGCGCGGTAAACGGCCCGCTGCAGACATTGAATACATGTTGTCAGATCGACCGCTTGGAAGGCCAGCGCTGACTGCCCCAGCGCAAGGTTTATGTCTGGCTGAGGTCTGGTATTGAGCACCCAGGCAATTTAGCGCCAGGAATACGGAAACAATCGATTTTTTTGCTGACGAATTCCCTTGACAGCTCGGGGGGACTTCGCTAAATTTACCGCTTTGTGAGCCCCACAACCCTAAAAGTGTCAAATCTGGAGAGGAACGCGATGAGTACTCAAGTCGCTAAAGAGCAAGATATTCAAAGAGAATGGTTTGTCGTTGATCTGGAGGATGTTGTCCTCGGTCGCGCTTCAACTGAAATTGCCCGAGTCCTGCGGGGTAAGCATAAGGCGATTTACACCCCGAGTGTTGACACCGGTGATTTCGTCGTGGTCGTCAATGCTGACAAGATCAAGTTGACCGGTAACAAGTTGGCGGATAAGAAGTACTACCGCCACAGCGGTTACCCTGGTGGGATCCGCGAGATCAGTGCGGAAAAACTGCTTGCAACCAAGCCTGAGATGCTGGTGCAGGCTGCGGTTAAAGGGATGCTGCCCAAGAATAAACTGGGTCGCAAGATGTTTAAGAAACTCAAGGTCTACGCCGGTGGCGAACATCCTCATGCCGCGCAGCAACCTAAAGAACTGAAGTTTTAGGAGATAGCGAGATGGCTGAGCAAAAGTACTACGCAACTGGTAAGAGAAAGACCTCGATCGCTCGGGTTTACATGAAGCCCGGCAGCGGCGAAATCACCATCAACAAGCGCACGATTGATGAGTTCTTCGGCCGCGAAACCTCCAAGATGATGGTTCGCCAACCGCTCGAACTGACCGACAACATGGGCAAGTTTGATATCAATGTCAATGTCAATGGTGGCGGTGCTTCGGGTCAGGCCGGTGCCATCAAGCACGGCATCACCAAGGCTTTACTGGACGTCAATCCGGAGCTGCGTGGCGTGCTGAAAAAGGCTGGCTTTATTACCCGTGACAGCCGCATTAAGGAACGGAAGAAGTACGGTCGCAAGGCTGCACGAGCCAGCTTCCAGTTCTCCAAGCGTTAATTCAAGTTTTGCCGCTTTGCGGTTGGATGCTTGTATTTAAAAAGAGGGAAGCCCCATGGGTTTCCCTCTTTTTTTATCAACTGTCGACAGGCATAATCGCGATTTTGTATGATAAGGGTTATGAGTGGCCTTGTTGGCTGCATGATCAGGCGTAAGAACGAATTAGGGAATATGCTATGTTGAAAGTTGCAGTCGTTGGCGCCAGTGGGTATACCGGCGCTGAATTGATCCGTTTGTTAGTCAGCCATCCTCGGGTTGAAATTGCCGTCGTCACCTCCAGGCAGCATGAAGGGTTGCCGATCAGTCATGCCTTCCCGTCGCTGGCGGGATTTTGTGAGCTGATTTGCGAACCGCTCGAGGTGGCCACGATTGCCAACCGGGTCGACCTGGTGTTCACCGCTTTGCCGCATAAATCCGCCATGGAAGTGATTCCCGGGTTTCTTGCCGCAGGTTGCAAGGTGGTCGATCTCTCGGCCGATTATCGGCTCAAAGACCAGGCGGTTTACGAGCAATGGTACCAGGTGCACACCAGCCCGGAATTATTATCTCAGGCCGTTTATGGGCTGCCAGAACTTTACCGTAGTCAGATCGAAGGGGCGCGTCTGATCGCTAATCCTGGTTGTTATCCGACCAGCGTGGCCATTGGTCTGGCACCATTGCTGGAACAAAAACTGATTGATCCGGGAACCCTAATCATCGATAGTAAGTCGGGAGCCAGCGGCGCCGGACGGGGAGCCAAGCAGGGGAGCCTTTATTGCGAGGTCAATGAGGGCTTCAAGGCTTACGGTGTCGCCAGCCATCGGCATACTCCGGAAATTGAGCAGACTCTCTCCGGGCTAGCAGGGCAGCCTGTACAGGTCAATTTTACCCCGCACCTGCTACCAGTCAATCGGGGGATTCTTTCGACCTGTTATGCCTCTTTACTCAGGCCGACGACCACCGCTGAACTTCTCGACCTGTATCGTCAGCGTTATGCCGATGAGCCCTTTGTGCGGGTAATGCCGGGTGGGGAGTTGCCGAACGTCGCCAACCTGCGCGGCACCAATTTCTGTGATCTCGGATTGGTTTATGATCAGCGGACCGGTCGAGTGATTATTATCTCCGCAATCGATAACCTGGTCAAGGGTGCTGCCGGGCAGGCGGTACAGAACATGAACCTGGTTTGCGGATTTAAGGAACAGCTTGGATTGGGGATTGTGCCAATTTTCCCCTAGTCTTATCGTCTCAATGATCGTAATATGCCAAGTTAATGGTTTTTATTGGCCATTTGAAGAGCCAACCAAGGAGTTCTTGAATGCTAGAAAGCGGCCATGCAATTGCCGCCTACCGGGTTGTCAAGCCATTGGCAGAAAATCAGGTTTATCAGACCTATCTGGTAGATCATCCCGAACATGGCGAGTGCAGGTTGCTGCTGCTTGATTCCGATCAGCTGGCCGGCATCAAAGAGCGCCACGATTTTTTAGAACAGGCTAAGCTGTTACGCGAAAAATCGCTGCCCGGGATTTGTACCCTGCTGGATGCTCAGTCTTCCGATGACTTCAGTTACTGCGTTTTCCCGTCGCCAGTAGGTGTCCCGCTGACCGAGTTGCTGGAAGATGGTTTCCCGCCCCAGGAGGCGCTGGCGTTAGTCAAACAGATTGCCACCGGGCTAAGCCTGATGCATAGCTCAGGGCTCTGGCACGGACATCTCTCCGCCGATACTATTTATCTGGACCAGGGGCGAGTGGCGCTGGCTGATTTCGCTTTGGCCAGTTTGGTGCGGATCGACTTCAATTCGGCTGTTGACCCTCGTTATGCCAGTCCGGAGCTGGTTTGTGGCGAAGTGCTAGGGCCGCCTGCGGATCTCTACAGCCTGGGCATCCTCCTGTATCGCATATTGACCGGTGAGGTGCCATTTGACGCGGAGGAGTCCTTCGCGACCGCAATGTTGCATATGCGCGGCGAGGTTGCGCCATTGTCAGGGGAGCTTTGTCAGTTTCAATCATTGATCGACGGACTATTGCAGTCGCTTCCGGATGAACGTTTTACTGCCCGTGAACTGATTGTTGAAATTGAACGCTTGCTGGCAACTACAGGCCTTACCCCAGCAGATGAAAAACCTGATGGTCTGCGGGATGTGATTAACTCTAGTACTTCTTTAAGTCCGCCGCTTGATGAAAACGAGCAAAGTCAGGAACAGACAACGCTTGACACAGACTCGACTCCAGCACCCAAAGCTGAAAAGCGGTCCGCATTTGAACGTTTAGCGGCAGGTACTGATATGCAAGCGCGGGCAGAACAGCGGCTCCAGGAAAGGGCTGCCGCGCTGCAGGCTTCGGAAACAATGACGAGTGACGCCACCCGGGCTAGCTCTCAACGGATGGCTGCGATCAGCCGCCAAATTCATGAGATTAGACAGCCAATGAATAGACAAAATAATCCCCAAACAACCAGTAACTTCGGACGTTTTACTATCTTGGCGGTGCTGGGCGTGGTTGTCGGAGGGATTCTCTATTTTGCCATTTTTGATCGGCCACCGCAGGCCCAACCGCAAGCTGAAGTAGGAATTCCCAATGATCTAAAAAGTGCTTTACAGAGTGGCTCTATTCAGCTTCAAACCGGGCAGTTTGAAGCTGCTGAACAACTTTTTCTTGGCCTCTTGAAAGACTATTCTCTTTATCCCCAACCGTATAACAATCTGGCCTCTGTTTATGCCGCCCAAGGAGATTTGGAGCAGGCCCGTAACTATTTGGAGAAAGCCCTGGCCACAGATGAGTCCTATGCAACCATTTATCGGAATTTGGGAACCGTCTATTCCGAGATGGCTCGCGATTCTTACGGGCGTGCATTGCAACTGGAGAAAGGAGAGCAGGCTGTGCGTCTGCAACTCTTCCCAGGGAATGCCGAAGTTGTCGTTGCCAGTTCCGGCCAACAGCAGCCATCGGAAGGCGAGCCGGCAGAGACCCCTGTAGCGACCAGTGAACCCGCTGTGATGCTGGCGCAGGTCGAACCTGCTGCAGAGGCAGTTGTCGTTCAGCCGCCAACCAAGGTTGCCCCTCCTAAAAAGGTCGGCAGCAATGATCTGCTAGAACCCGCTGGGAGGGAGGCAGAGCCGTCCACTCCAATCGCGGCGAAACCGACCCTGCCAGCCCAGGTGCAGCCAGAGCCCGCTCCGGAGATACCGAACCAAGAGTCGACTCCGGAAATACCCAACCAAGAGCCGGACATGGAGACTGGAGAAGTTTTTCTGCAGCGCTGGGCCACGGCCTGGTCAAAGCAAGCGGTGGATGAATATTTGGCATTCTATGCCGCAGACTTCACTCCTTCCAGCGGTGCCAGTCGTAGTACCTGGGAGCAGCAACGACGTAGCCGTCTGGTTAAGCCGAAAAAGATCGAGGTGGGCTTATCCGATTTTATTAAGCTCGAGCAGTCGGAAGACTGGGTGAAGTTGGAAGTCACGCAAAGTTACCAAAGTGATCGTTATGCCGATAAAACCCGTAAACTGTTCGATCTGGTCAAGCAGGGCGATGGTTGGCAGATCCTGCGCGAACGTTCGTTAGGGAGAGTCCGTTGATTGTTAGACGTGCCCTGATGGTTCTGTTGATTCTTGTCCTGCTCGGTTTTACCGGGGTCCAGGTGAGTACTCTTTGGTCCCAGCAGCAGCTGGAAATTCCCGCCCCAGCCAAGTTGGAGCTTTCTGATGAGCTTTCTTTTCTCGCCTGGCAGGACGGTCTTGACCGCCAGCAGCGGGCGCTCTTCGATCGGTTGAATAGCCGATTGGGTAGAAATAGCGAAGACTATGAGGCGAGTCTGTTAAGGGGGCTGCTGTTGTTTCAGACCGGCCGGTTAATCGATGCGGTGGATGAGCTGCAGCAGCTGGCCAAACGTGCCCCCAAGTTCAAGTTGGTACATTTGATTCTTGGCGATTTGTTGCTGGCCCGGTTTGATCAGGTCGCTTCGATTGGTGACAGTCCTGTGATGCAGCAGGTTGGAGCGGAACGGGAGAAGGAGATCGAACAACTTCGCCGCGAAGCCAGGGCCCGTTTGAGAGGCTATCTGGCTCTGGTTGATGGAGTTGAGGTTCCGCAGGCACTCCTGGCTCTCAGTAACCAGACAAACTATGCCCTGGTGATTGATAAAAGTAAAAACCGGATGTATGTTTATCGCAATCTGGGGCCTGGTCTGCCGCCTGAGTTAGTTGATGATTTCTATATCGTGTTAGGGAAAATCCCCGGCGATAAATACAAGCGCGGAGATCTGAAAACTCCAAACGGAGTCTACTTTGTCACCAATTATCTGCCGGATGAAAAATTGCCACCACTTTATGGTGCTGGAGCCTTTCCGGTCAATTACCCCAACGAATATGATCGGCATCTGTCGAAAACCGGGTACGGTATCTGGTTACATGGAACCGATAAGTCATTCTACAGTCGCCCCCCCCTCGATACCGAAGGTTGTGTGGTCTTGACCAATGAAGAGTTTGATCGAATCGGCCAGTACATTAACGTTGGTCACACGCCGGTAGTGATCAGCGAAGCAGTGCAGTGGATCTCAGGAAAAGATTGGCTGGATCTTAATATCGAAATTCAGGCCACTCTGGAACGTTGGAGGCAGAGCTGGGAAGAGGCCGATCTCGACGCATACCTGGAGCTTTATTCTGCCGATTTCTGGGCTAAAGGGCACAGTAATAGAAGTTGGAAGCGCTACAAACAGCAGGTCTTTGCCGGTAAGAAATATCAGAAAATCGATCTGTCCGATGTTTCCTTGCTGGCCTATCCCAAGGTGGCCGATGGCCGGCAGCTGTTAGTGGCCAATTTTAAGCAGAAATATCGTTCAAATAATTATAATGGTGATACGCGTAAACGCCTCTATATGGTGAAAGAAGCTGGGCGTTGGAAAGTTCTTTATGAAGGGCGGCAGTAGCCGCAGCCAAGGAGGAAAAAAAGGAGATGAAGCGGTATAGCATTTTGATTTCGGGGCTGTTGCTATTGTCGGCAGTTTCCGGATTGCAGGCAGCGGATTTAAAGGTTCGTGGTGATGGGACAGTGATAGATGCGGAAACCGGCTTGGTCTGGCAGCAGGAAGCCTCCGGGCGGATGCCTTGGTTGGAGGCGGTGCGCTTCTGTAATCAGTTGGATTTGGCTGGCATGCGCGGCTGGAGATTGCCTTTTAAAGATGAATTAAACACTTTGGTTCAACCCGGTCAGCAGATTTTTATCGAGAAAAAGGCCTTTCCGCGAGCTGAAGCAGAAGTTTACTGGTCGCTCAGCCGTGAAGAGCAGCAGCCGGACCAGGTCTGGGGGGTCAGTTTTGCCGACGGTAAAGAGTATATGTTCGATCGGACCAATTTTAATTTTCAAGCCCGTTGTATGATTGAAACTGCCGAAGCCGTCTATCTGCCGCTGTTGAATAAGTGGTCGAAAGCCTGGTCGGACCAGGATGTTGAAAATTATCTGGCCTGCTATGGCCAGGAGTTTGTGCCGGAAAAAGGCAATCGCGAACAATGGGCCAAGCAGC
>CAMYNC010000087.1:7662-23483 GCA_947259685.1 uncultured Desulfuromonadales bacterium
AATATATTCTTCGAGTACTTATCGCGACGAAGTCATGAAAGTGCTGACGCTGGGGTTAGAGCGTGGCGAATTGGTGATTGTTGGCGAACGGACAATTTCAAAAATAAACTGATCTGACAAAGTGACATTGAAAAGCCGGATTCTCAAAGAGTTCGGTTTTTTTATGGACCTTTCCTTTGTTCCAGTGCCGCTGTTTGGGGCGAGGGGGCGGCTTGCAAGCCGAGGCACTGATTGCGCCCTTGTTGTTTTGCCTGGTAGACAGCTTCCTCCGCCAAGTTGAGCAAATCATAGACATCGGCGCTGTCGCCAGGAAAACTGGCGACACCGACAGAAATGCTCAGGTGCTGGCCTGGCTGGCTTTTGGCAGCATCGCTGAAGCATACTTGTTCAAGACTCAGACGAAGCTTGTCAGCCACGGCCAGGCTCGCCACCTTATCTGTTTTGGGCAGCAGAATGATGAATTTATCACCGCCAAAGCGGGCGACCAGATCGACTCCACGAGTACCCTAACTGAGAAGGCTGGCGGCTCTTTTCAGGATGACGTCCCCTTTCATTTTTCCATGCCAATCATTATATGTTTTGAAATGATCGATATCGACCAGCAGGATACTGAAATGGTTGTGATATCGTCTTGATTGAGCCAACTCTCGGTGGAGGTGTTCCTGGAATTAGCGTCGATTGGGCAGGCCGGTCAATTCATCGGTTGCTGAAAGCGTTTTGGTTTTTTCATAGAGGCGGGCGTTTTCGATTGCAATCGCCGCCTGGGTGGCAATTGCCTGAGCAATCTGCTGGGCCGTACTGTTAAATCCGTCCTTTTTGGGGTGGTGTAGATTGATTACGCCAATCAATCGATTTTGCATTGTCATCGGCACCGCCAGTAGACTTCCCAGAGCTATCTGCTCTTCAGCATAGTGTTGCGCCTCTTCGGCTTTGGAAAGGTCCGAACAATAGACCATCTGCTGATTGAGTGCCGCTTCTCCAGCGAGACCTTGGCCAAGGGGAACCTGGATATTCTTCAATTGACTCGTCTGAAAGCCGAATCCATTGACCGCTGTTACGCATTCGGAGCCAGGCTTGTAGATCAGCAGCAGGGCTCGGGAACAGCCCAAGCGACCTCTTAACGCTTGGAGGATTCGCTCGAAAAGCTGTTGCTGGTCTAGGGAGGAGGTCATCGCCTGGGTGACTTGAAAGAGGGCAGTGAACTCCTGGTTCTGTTCTTTAAGGCTCAGGTTGCGCTTCTCCAACTCGGAGTTGATTTTACGCAGATGGCGGTTTTGATTTTCGATAGCTATGGCCTGCTCGGATTGTTCCCGGGCCGTTTCAACGCTCAACTTGGTGGCCTCCAGTTCTGCGAGCAACTGATTGCAGGCGACTCCGCATTGTGTCAGTTGCGACCGACTGTCCGGCTCGGTCTCGATCCGCAGCTGGCGTTCTCCGGCGATGATTTTTCGACTCGCGGTTATCACGCTCTCGACCGGAGAAAAAATTCGCAGCAACAGGGCTCGGTAAATGACGATGCCGATCAGCAGGATGAGGCAGATAAACGCCAACAGGTAGTGCCTGAAGCTATCTACCAAGGATTGAACCGAGGCAAAAGAATCAGCGGTCCCGAGAATAAATAAACCCTCGTTGCCCAATGGCAGCGGAGTATAGGAGAACAGCCGCGCTTGCTGGTCGTTCGTATGAATGCTCGTAGGGATACCGGCTTGCAGGCTGATTAATTGGCGACTGGTGAGCTCCGGCAGTTGCAGGGGCGCATTAGAACTGGTGGCGATCAGATCACCAGCACGATCAAAGAGGAAGAAATCATTTTGAAAGCGGTCACTTAATTCATCGAGATAAGGGCGTCCAAGGGGCCGCTGTAAAATTAAAATCTGTTCTGGAAGTTTCAAGCAGGCAATTAAATAGTAATTTTGGGTGGTTTTTTCCTGAACCACTGAGACCAAAGGCTCTTGCTGGTCGAGTGCCCTACTGACCAGGTCTTGCAGAGGCGCGGACAAATTGGTCAACTGCTGATCACTGATGATCAATCTGGCCTGCTTATCGTGGGTGTGAATATACTCTTGAAGCTTTTCTTCTGAAAGGGGTAGTTTCAATTTAGCTTCGATGACATGTTTGGCGAGCAGCCGTTCTTGCAGTTTGAAATCTTGATAGGCTAGAGTTTGAACATGTTCCAGTCGCAATTTGATCGCTTTTCCCATGCGTTCTTGCAATAGCTGACTGCCGCCGATTGAAATGCCGCTGCCTAACACCGCCAACAGCAGGATGAACGGGACAATAATCTGTGTCAGCAAAGATAAATTTTCGTAGCGAAGCTTACCTGGCATCATTCATTTCTGCTTAGTTCTCCGGTGTTGACCAGTTCCAGAAAGGCTTTGGCGACAGAGGGGTCAAACTGGCTGCCGGCGTTATTTTCGATTTCGCACAATGCGACCGCTTTGGGCAGGGCTTTTCGGTAGGGACGATTTGACGTCATTGCATCGTAGCTGTCAGCCACGGAGAGAATTCGTGATTCCAGCAGCAGTTCGTTGCCGCTGGTTCCCCGCGGGTATCCGCTGCCATCATGGCGTTCATGGTGCTGGCCGATGATCTCGCGAATTCGGCTCATAAAATGGATCGGTTCCAGAATTCGCATGCCGATAAGTGGATGTTGTTGCAGTTGATCGATATCATTCAGCGAGAGCTCATCTACCTTATGCAGTAAGCTACCATCTATGCCGATTTTGCCGATATCATGCAGGATGGCGGCCTGTTCCAGATCCTTGGTTGCTGCTTCTGCCAGGTTCAGCTTGCGCGCTAGCGCCAGCGAGTAGCGGGTGACCCGTTCTGAATGTCCTCGGGTGTAATGGTCGCTGGCTTCAATGGCTGAAACCAAAGCCTGCACGGTATTCAGGTAGGTTTGCTGTTGTTCTTCGTAGAGCCTGGCGTTTTTAATCGCCACGCTGGCCTGAGCGGCAATCGTTGTGAGCAGTTCCAGGTCCTCAGTGTAAAAGTTTGTGCCGTCCGGTTTGTTGGCGATCGTCAAAGTGCCGATGATTTCATCGCCGACGAACAGCGGAGTACAAAGGACCGAGTCACGGGCGAAGCCAAGGTGACTCATGCGTGAAAAGTCGTGTTCGTGGTCGATATTCTTGATCAGCAAGGGCTTTCGGTTTTCCACCACCCAGTGGGAAACCCCGCCTGGATTTAAGGGAATTTCAGCCTGTGGATCATAGTGTGCACCGGGGATCCCGATCACTTCACCGATGCGCAATTTATTCACCTGTTTGTCGTAAAGCAGGATGTAGCCAATATTGGCGCCAAGCGATTCAACGGCTTTATTCAGCAGCAAGGGAAACAGAGTTTTCAGGTCCATGGTCGAGTTGATGACCAGGCCGGTGTCATACAGGGTAGACAGACGGCTAACCACTTGCCCAAGGGTGGTGTTGCGATCCTCGAGATCACTGGCCAAATCAGCGATCCTGAAGTTTGCTCCTTCGACCTCTTCAATCCGCTCTTCCAGACAAATGTTGAGGTGTTCGATCTCCGTAAGGCGGTCTTCCAGGGTCATGTTCATGCTATCGATCTTGTCTTTATGGTTAAGCTTTTCCCGGTTAGCCGCCAGTTCGCTCTCAATTTGGACAGTTGAGTCGAGCAGATTTCTTACGCGATCGACCATGTAGTTGAATTTTTCCGCCAACAGCGCCATCTCGGCTGAACTTTGGATCGAGGCGTTGGCGTTGTGAAAATCACCTTGTTCCAAGCGGGTCATGGCTGTGACCAGTTTGCGGATCGGATTGTCGACATAGTAGAGGATAAAACCGACCAGGCTGATAATCATGATCACCAGAATCGAAAATGAAGAAACCAGGTTCGCTTCGGTCCCCTGTTGCTGCAGCTGTTTGAGAATATTCAATGAGAGATGGACATTAAAAATACCGAGTAGCTCTTTTTGTGGATCATGACAACCGTGGCAACTTGGAGTGTTGAGAATCGGTAGGGTTGACGAATACAGATTTTCGTCTTTGCTGAGTAGCGAAAACCCATTGGGATTGTTGCGATAGGTCACCAGATCAAATGCCGGGACCGGCTGACCGATTTCTTCGGGGTCGGTCGACAGCAGGACTTTACCCTGGGTGTCGAAAATACGTGGCGAAGAAATAGAGTTTTCCTCCTCGATTTTTTTTAGGATGTTGATCACTTCATGATTGCGCCCGGTCTGCATGGCTGTGGTAATACTGCTGTGGATCGTCTGGGTCAGGATGCGACTGTTCTGGCTGGCCATTTGCCGAACCATCAGATTCTGCGTCTGCATATTATGCCAAGTGGCAGCAGCAACAGCGCCGATGGTAATCAAAATGGTAATGCTGAGTATTTTGACCTTCAGAGAATTTATCAACAGCAAGCTCTTTATGGATTCGGCGATAACACGTATCGGCTGTGTCAGATGGCGCACGCCGGGCTTTGGGTTCCGTCCAGGTTAAACCACAGATACTAATTGGTGTTTAGTCGCAGTATACGAATCGCCTACTGGTTTCAACGGGTTTCCAGCGGTAGATTAAACCCATCGGATAAACAGGTCCTTTAGCTATATGAGAAATTTGCAATTTATAGGCCAGTGGTAGATTTGTCCGAGTGTTTTTTCTTTGTTCCGGGAGCGGGAAACCATTGTTTTTTAGCTGGCTTGTTGGGCTTTGGTGAGGGGGAAAAGCAATTGACTTTGGCAGGCAACTATGATTTTCTAGGTCGCTGGTTTTATCCAGTCTGGAACAGGTTTTAATGCAACTAAACGAATTCGATTTTACGCTTCCGGAAGAGTTGATTGCCCAGCAACCGGCGCCGCAACGAGAGGGCTCTCGTCTGATGTGTCTGGAGCGTCGGGAACAGTCTATCGCTGTTCGCAACTTTACCGATATCTTAGAGTATTTTCAGGTCGGCGACCTGTTGGTGGTCAACGATACGCGGGTCATTCCGGCGCGCCTGCTGGGCCAGAAAACAACTGGCGGAAAAGCTGAAATTCTGTTGGTTCGCCGTGTGGTGACTGCTGAGGGGGAAGAGTGGCTGTGTCTGACCAAAAGCTCCAAAGCCCTTAAGCCGGGCAGCATTGTGCAGCTTCCGGGAGAGATGACCGCCGAAATCCTTGACCAGGCTGATCCTCCTTATCAGCGGGTCCGGTTCAGTTGCCAGGGGGATTTTCTCGCCCAGGTTGAGGAGATCGGCCACCTGCCGCTGCCGCCTTATATCAAACGGCCGGATGCTGCGGAGGACCGCTCTCGCTACCAGACGGTCTTTGCTCGGGAAAGCGGCGCAGTGGCCGCGCCGACAGCAGGCCTGCATTTTACCGGCGAAATTCTCCAGCAGCTGCGCGAGCGCGGAGTGGAGATTCAGCCGCTGACCCTGCATGTTGGGCTGGGGACCTTTCTACCGGTCAGGGTTGAAAATATCCGCGAGCATCGCATGCACTCTGAGTTGTATAGCATTCCGCAGCAGACAGCGGATGCGGTCGATCAGGCCAAGCAGCGAGGGGGACGGGTGTTCGCATTGGGAACAACCAGCAGCCGCGCTTTAGAAACGGCCGCGACCGCTGACGGAAGATTGCAGGCGGGGGCCGGGGAAAGTGACATCTTTATTTATCCTGGCTATCGCTTCAAGCTTGTTGATGCCCTGATTACCAACTTTCATCTGCCAAAGTCGACTCTGCTGATGCTGGTGTCCGCTTTCGCTGGTCGAGAGTTTATTCTGTCTGCCTATCAGCGGGCGGTTGCGGAGCGGTTCCGGTTTTTCAGTTACGGTGACTGCATGTTGATTTTATAAGGCAGGTTGTTTTGTCCCAGTTTCACTACGCTCTTTTACATAAGGATGCAGATTCCCAGGCCCGCCGGGGGCGGATCACCACCCGCCGTGGGGTGATCGATACGCCGGTTTTTATGCCGGTCGGCACCCAGGGCACAGTTAAAGGCATGTTGCCTGAGACGCTGAAGGAGATCGGTGCACAGATTATTCTCGGCAACACTTATCACCTCTATTTGCGTCCAGGTCATAAGCTGATTGAACAACTGGGTGGTTTGCATGAGTTCATGCAATGGGACCGGCCGATTCTGACCGACAGCGGTGGTTTTCAGGTCTTCAGCCTGGGGGACATACGGAAGATTACCGAGGACGGGGCCGCCTTTCAGTCCCACCTCGATGGCAGCAAGCATCTGTTGACTCCGGAACTTTCGATCGAAATACAGTTGGCCCTCGATTCCGACATTATCATGGTCTTTGATGAGTGTATTCCGCACCCGGCCGAGCGCGACTACATCATCGACTCAACCAACCGCTCGGCACGCTGGGCGAAACGCTGTCGTCAGGTCTTGCCGGCCGGCTCCTCTTCTGCGCTTTTCGGTATTGTACAAGGCGGTATGGAGTTGGATCTGCGCAAGCAAAGTGTCGAACAGCTATTGGAGATCGGCTTCGAAGGCTACGCTCTGGGCGGGCTTTCGGTTGGTGAAGAGACGGCCCTGATGTACGACATGATGGAGTACAGTCTGCCGCTCTTGCCGGAAGATCATCCCCGCTACGTTATGGGGGTGGGGACGCCGGAAAATCTGATTGAGGGAATTGCCCGTGGCTGCGATATGTTCGATTGTGTGATGCCGACCCGTAATGCCCGGAACGGTGTACTCTTTACCAGCTTTGGCAAAATCAGCATCAAGCAGGCGCGTTACCGCGAGGACGCCGGGCCGATCGATCCACAGTGTCAGTGCTATGTCTGTCGCAATTACAGTCGCGCCTATCTAAGGCATCTGTACATGAGCGGAGAAATTCTCGCATCGGTACTTAACACACAACACAATCTTTATTACTATCAACAGCTCATGGCCGGCGCCCGTATGGCCATCGAAGAAGGGCGCTTCAGCGCTTATCGGAGCGATTTTTATCGTCAGCGGGAAGCCGCGAGTTAATTCATCGTTTATTTGAAGTCATCTGCTGGCTCAGGCGGATGAAAAACTGAATCAAGGAGGAAGACCCAATGGTATCAGAAGCATATGCAATGGCTGGAAACGCAGCAGGAGGTCAGCAAGGCAGTGGCTATGAGGGGATCATCATGCTGGTGGCGATGTTCGCCATCTTTTATTTTCTGTTGATCCGGCCTCAACAGAAGCGTGCCAAGCAGCATCGGGAATTGATTCAAGCGCTCGCTGTCGGCGACCAGGTGGTCACTGCTGGCGGCATTCACGGCAAGGTGACCGCCGTGGAAGAGACCACTGTCACAATAGAGGTCGCCACTGGCGTAAAGGTGAAGATGAACCGCTCCTCGATCACCGAAGTAAAAAACAAAGGCTAAGCGGTCTTCACTGAGCCGGGCAGGCGCATGCGTCTGCCTGAAACGGCCCGCAGGGGCCTGCTGTTGAATGCCCAAAGGGAGATACGACGCAGATGTCCAATAGTATCAAATTACGGGGTGCCCTGGTTCTGTTCTGCCTGGTTCTGGCACTCTTTTCTCTTGCTCCGACCCTGATGCGTGACAATTTACCGCAATGGTGGCTCGATACCGTCGATCCGATTCATCTCGGCCTGGACCTTCAGGGGGGCATGCACCTGGTCCTGGGAGTCGATGTTGACAAAGCGGTGGAGAGCCGGCTTGACACCATCATCGACCAGACTGAAAGCCAGCTACGCGAAAAAGATATTATCTTCAAGCGGGTTGAGCGCCGGCAGGGGGATCGTATGGCGGTGATCGTTTACGATTCCGCTGAAGGAACAAAGGTCGATGCGCAGATGACGGAAAGCTTTCCCTCACTGGAAGGGGAGACGATTCCGGCGGCTGGCGGCTACATCGAAAAACAGTTCCGCCTGAGCGATTCGGAAATTGAAAGTATCAAGGATTACGCCGTTCGCCAGGCATTGGAAACCATGCGCAACCGGGTTGACCAGTTTGGGGTAAGCGAGCCGACTCTGCAGCGGCAGAGCGGAAATCGAATTCTTATTCAGCTGCCGGGGGTGAAAGATCCGGATCGGGCCATTTCCCTGTTGGGCAAGACAGCGCGGTTGGAGTTTAAAATGGTTGCCGAAGGGGTGAACGTTCAGGACGCTCTGCTCGGCAACCTTCCGCCCGGTACTCAGCTTTTGTATGAGCGGAATGTCAATCGCAGTACCGGCGTCGCCACGGAGACACCGCTGGTGGTCTATGATAAGACGGTTATGACCGGCGACCTGCTTTCTGACGCCAATGTCCGGATCGATACCCGGTTCAACGAACCTTACGTTTCGATCGATTTCAATTCGGTCGGCGCCAAGCGCTTCGATCAGATCACCGCTGCCAATGTCGGCAAGCGGATGGCCATTGTCCTGGATGATACCGTCTATTCAGCGCCGGTGATTCGCGAACGGATTTCCGGTGGCAGCGCCCAGGTTTCCGGGGCTTTCACTTCGCAGGAGGCAACCGATCTGGCGATTGTGCTGCGTGCCGGGTCTCTGCCGGCGCCGGTCAAAATTCTCGAAAATCGAACGGTTGGGCCCTCCTTGGGGCAGGACTCTATCGATAAAGGGCTTCAGTCGATTCTGGTTGGCGGTTTCCTGGTGATCGTTGCCATGGCGATCTATTACCAGCTCTCCGGTGTGGTTGCGGTGGCTGCCCTGTTGTTGAACCTGCTGTTTATCAGCGCCATGCTGTCGCTGTTCGGTGCCACTCTGACCCTGCCAGGACTTGCCGGTATCGTCCTGACCGTCGGTATGGCTGTCGACGCCAATGTGCTGATCTTTGAGCGGATTCGGGAAGAATTGCGACTTGGCAAGGCGCCAAAAGTAGCCCTGCAGTCCGGCTATGAAAAAGCTTTCTGGACGATCATCGACGCCAACGTTACAACTCTGTTGGCTGCTTTGGTGCTGTTTCAGTTCGGCACCGGTCCGGTGCGTGGCTTCGCTGTCACCTTGTCGATCGGTATCCTGGCCTCGCTGTTTACCGCGATGTTTGTCTCGCGGCTGGTGTTTGACTTTTTCCTGACGGGCCGCAATATCAAGCGGCTGAGTATATAAGGAGGCTGACGGCATGCAGCTGATCAAGCCGGATACAAACTTCGATTTTATCAATAAGCGCAAGCTGGCCATGATCGTCTCAGCGGTGCTGATTCTGATCGGTCTGGCCTCATTGGTGGTCAAGGGGGGCCCGAATTACGGGATCGATTTTGCCGGTGGCACCCTGGTCCAGGTGAAATTTACCAGCGATACCGACGCTGCACAGATCAAGCAGGCTCTGGATGGCTTGGACCTCGGCAATCCAGTGGTCCAGCGTTTTGGTGACGGAAAGGATGAATTTCTGATCCGGGTAGAAAAGTCGAGCGGAGAACTGCAAGGACTTTCCGCGCAGATGCTGCAGGCACTGGAAGCGAAATATGAGCAGGGGAACGTCGAAATCCGCCGGGTTGAGATGGTCGGGCCTCAGGTCGGCAAGGATCTGCGCAGCAAGGGACTGAAAGCGATCTTCTACGCCATGCTCGGCATTCTGGTCTACATCTCCTGGCGCTTTGAGTTCCGCTTTGCTGTCGGGGCAATTATTGCCCTGGTGCACGATGTGCTGATCACTCTTGGTATGTTCAGCCTGTTCGGCAAAGAGATCGACCTGCCGATCATCGCCGCTTTTTTGGCGATTATTGGCTATTCCTTGAACGACACGATCATTGTCTATGACCGGATCCGTGAGAACCTCGGAAAGCACCATAAAGAAGGTTTTCCTTTTATCGTCAATCGCAGTGTCAACGAAACCCTTTCCCGGACCTTGCTGACCTCAGGGACCACCTTGCTGGTGGTTGTGGCGCTGTTTGTGCTCGGGGGTGGGGTGATTCATAACTTTGCTTTTGCTATGCTGGTAGGCGTGCTGGTCGGGACCTACTCGTCGATTTTCGTTGCCAGCCCGGTGCTGATCTTCTGGGAAGAGCGCAAGGCGGCCAAGGCCAGTTCATAGCTGGAGAACCGAGCAAAGGAGAAACAATGAAAAAAGAAACAATTCTGCTTATTGTCGTCGTGCTGGTGGTCGGTATCTTGCTCGGGGTCATCTTTACCAACGCCCGCAAGAACAGCCAGTCCTCCGGAACTGTAACCGCGCCAGCCTCGGCTCCAGCCGTCAACTATCAGCAGCAGATCAGTATGCTGGAGGGGATTGTCGCCAAAGAGCCGAATAACCGTAACGCCTGGGTTCAATTGGGGCATAATTTTTTCGATTCAGACCAGCCGATGAAGGCGATCGAAGCTTATGACAAGGCTTTGGCGATTAACGGGAATGATCCCAATATTCTGACCGATCAGGGGGTCATGTATCGTCGCCTGGGATGGTTTGACAAGGCAGTGAGTAATTTTAAAAAAGCCTATTCACTCAACCCGAATCACCAGCAGAGTTTGTATAATCTGGGGATCGTTTACCTTCATGACCTGAAAGATGTTCCCCAGGCGATCGCTGCCTGGGAAAAGTTTCTCGTCGTGAATCCCAGTGGGCCTGGGTCGGCGCAGGTTCGCGCTGAACTGGAAAACCTCAAACGGCATCCTTCCGTACAGTAACAGCGCAGCTCATTCAGTCATTCAGGCCGGAGTCCCTCCGGCCTGAATTCTTTCCCTTGTGGATTGCCATGACCTGTCGCAGGTTGTTTTCACGTCAATTTATTCTTCTTCTGATCCTCGTGCTGTTCAGTGGCTGTTTCCGGCGCCCTGCCGCAACCATTATTACTGGAGAGCTGCATGGGGAGAATTTCTGGCAGGGGCAGGTCTTGCTGCGCGGCGACGTTGTGCTTCATGAAGCGGCCAGCTTGACCATCGCTCCCGGCACCCAGGTTCTGTTTCTTCCGCCCCTGGCCGGGGAGGACCGGCTGACCGAGCATCCCTATTTTCCCGGCAGCGAGTTGATTGTCCGCGGGAGGTTGAAAGCTGCCGGCAGCCCTCAAACACCGATTATCTTTCGCGCCTCCGAGCCGGCCGCTGGGCCTGGCAGCTGGGGTGGCTTGAATATCGAAGACTCAGAGCAGGCAGTTTTCAGCTTCTGCCGCTTCCAGCAGTCAGACAGTGCCATTCACGCCCGTCGCTCCTGGATCAGCGTCAGGCACAGCTGGTTTGAGCATAACCTGGTCGGGATCCGCTTTCACGATTCCGACATCCTCATCGAGAATAATCTCCTGCAGAATAACCAGGCGGCAATCCGCTTCCATTTCGGCTCACCGGTGATCTGCAATAATGAAATTCGGGACAATCAAAAAGGACTGTTTATCACCTCAGCTCCCTGGGGATACCGCATTGAAAATAACAGCTTCATCGATAACTATCCTTATCAGGTCAGCCTCGGCGAAGGGGTGATGCAGGATGTAGAGTTGGGTAACAATTATTGGAGCGAAGGAGCAGGGGACCTTCTGGAAAAACGTTTTTATGATGGCCGTCTGGATGAGTGGCTTGGGGTGATAAATTACCGACCAGTTCTAGAGCAGGCTGCGCCGGGAGCAGGGATCCGATGGAACCGGTGAACAGCAAAGTCTGGCAATGGCGTGCTGACCAGCCTTCTCCAGGACTGGTCGCCCATATGGCTCAGGCTCTACAGGTTCAGCCCCTGACCGCTCAGGCCTTACTCTTGCGCGGTATCGATACACCAGAGCTTGGCCGTGATTTTTTACTGGCCCGACTGAGTACTTTGCCTGACCCTGATCTGTTGCCTGATATGGCGATCGCTTGTGGACGACTTGAGCAGGCATTGCTGCACGGAGAAAAAATCGCTGTGCACGGCGATTACGATGTCGATGGTATCACCGGTTGCGGCCTGCTGGTTGAAACTCTGCGAAATATGGGCGGAAAGATCGACTACCACATCCCCCTGCGGATGAAGGATGGCTACGGCTTATCAGCGGACGCTATCCGTCAGGCCCAGGCTGCCGGATGTGAGTTGATTGTCTCGGTTGATTGCGGGGTATCCGCCCATGCTGAAGCGGATCTCGCAGCTGAACTCGGCATCGATCTGATTATCACCGACCATCATCAGCCGCCCGACCAGCTGCCGGCCTGCCTGGCTCTGATTAACCCGCACCTGCCGAATTGCCGCTTTCCGTTCAAGGACCTTGCCGGAGTCGGGGTGGCCTTTTTTCTGCTCATCGGTTTGCGGCGGCGGTTGCGCGAGAACAGTTATTTTTCCCGTCATCCCGAACCTGATTTGCGGCTTGGCCTGGACCTGGTTGCGCTAGGCACCATTGCTGACATGGTTCCGCTGAGCGGTATCAACCGGATTCTGGTGCGAGCCGGGCTGGAACTTCTCGAACAGGGTGTCCGCCCTGGTGTGACTGCCCTCAAGCGGGTGGCAGAGGTTAAGCAGGTCAGCTGTGGGGCGGTTGGCTTTCGCCTGGCGCCAAGGTTGAATGCTGCCGGTCGCCTGGAAGATGCTGCTCTTGGGGTTAAGCTTCTGCTCGGTGAGGACCGGCAGGAAAGCCAGGAATTGGCCCAACTTCTTGACAGCTACAACCGGGAGCGGCAACAACTTGAACAGCAGACCCTTGAGCAGGCTATCGCCTTGCTCCCCGAGCAGGCTGCAGAGGACGCTTACGCCATCGTTCTGGCCGATGAGCGCTGGCATTCGGGAGTGATCGGTATTGTTGCCAGCCGGCTGGTCGAGCGCTACCATCGCCCAACCGTCCTGATTGCTCTGGATGGCCAGCAGGGCAAGGCCTCGGCCCGCTCGATCAAAGGCTTTCATCTTTTTCAGGGGCTGCAGGGCTGCGCCGAGTGGCTGCATGGATTTGGCGGGCATGCCATGGCCGCCGGATTGTCGATCACCGCCGAAAATATCGTGCCTTTTCGTCGACAGTTTAATGCATTGGCTAAAGAGCAGCTTGACGAAAAGGACCTGATTCCCCTTGCCGCTCATGATGGAGAAATCGATCTGACCGAATTGAGCATGGCCCAGGTTGAAGATTTGACCAGGCTTAACCCCTTCGGGATAGGGAATCCGCAACCCAGCTTTATGACTCGTCGCTGCCGGGTCCTTGCGCCGCGAATTCTGGGGGAAAAACATCTCAAATTTGAGGTTGAGCAGAACGGTTTTCGGTTAGACTGTATTGCCTTCGGCATGGCCGAACGGTTTGAACAGCTTTGTGGTGATATTGACCTGCTTTACCGGCCGGGGCTCAATGAGTGGCGCGGGAGGTGCTCGGTTCAGCTGCAAATCGCAGACTTTCGTCCCGCCCAGTGACCGCCGCTCTGACGTCATTGGGTGACTGTTTTGATCATGCCAGACGCTGAGAAGGCCGAGAAAGAATAATCTGCCAGCGGATTTCAACTCTTCGAGCAATATTTATAATGACACTGCTGGCAGAGCACTCTCCTTCCCTGTATATTCTGTTAGGTGTGGAGTGCAAGACAGAAAGACATTTTAGCGAGAAGGAATCAGTGCCTTGAATTTTGAAACGATCATGGTGGCGGTGGGTTGGGGAGTTATTTCCGGCTATCTGTTGCTGCGTGCCCTGTACAGCCTGTTGGCAATCGCCATCTGTTTGCATGGCATGCTGCCTGGCCGCTGGGAACGGCTGGCCATGAAAGCAACCCCGAGGCAGGTCAGGTATGGCATTATCTTCGGGTTACTGATGCGGTTTGTAATCTATGCAGTGGTTTGCGCTTATCTATTGAATTTCGGTGACAATTTCGTTCAGAAAAAGTTCCAATTTGATTATTGGGGGACCAGCGGTCTGATCTGGGCCGCACTGGCCGGGGTGACCGCCGCCTTTTTTTTCAGTACCTCATGGCGCAGGCTGGTGGTCACCTGGAAGATGACCCATGAATTCGGCTATGCGGAAAGGCGGCAGAAAGATCTCAGTGTAGCGAAGGTGCAGGGCAAGAAACCGCAAAGGCGCTCTAAACGGCGATAGTTGGGAATGTTCCAGTTGTCTGGTCTGGGTGCCTGGTGGACAGGTTCTCACCCGCCTCAACCCTGCAGGGATGGGGCCATAGTGAAGGGGGCGAGGGGCTCAGCCCTGCTTACCCATATCAAAATGCAGTTGTTCGCGCAGGTGGTGGGAGATGGGGCCAACCTGTCCCTGGTTGATGGTGAAATCATCGACCTTGACCACCGGCATCACCTCAAGGGAGGTTGAGGTGATAAAAACCTCGTCGGAAAATTTCAAATCCTGCAGTTTGTATTCGCCACAGATAACCCGCAAATTAAGTTTTTCTTCACACAAGCGGATGATGGTTGCCCGAGTGACACCCTCCAGCAGCCCGGTTGCGGCGGACGGGGTAAACACCCACTGGTCTCGTGTCCAGAAGATGTTGGAGGAGGCACCCTCGCAGATCTGCTCTTTGTTGTTGAGCATAATCACCTCAAAGGCCCCAACAGACTTTGCTTCCAGCTTTCCCAGTAAGCTGTTGAGATTGCTGATCGATTTGATTTTCGGGTTGATCGCCTCAGGAGCATTTCGCCGCGTCTGCGCAACGCGCAAGGCGATGCCCTGCTGATAGCAGCTGTTGTCAAATCCCTGAAATTCCCGGCCGACGACCAGACAGGTCAGATCACCCGACATGTTGCGCTGAAAACCGATTTCCCCGCGGCCGCGGGTGATGGTGATGCGAAAATAGGCATCAAAGAGTTGGTTTTTGCGGCTGAGTTCCAGCAGGATCTTTTCCAGATCCTTTTGACTGTAGGGCAGGGAATAACGGAGCGCTTCTGCGGACTGGTGCAACCGCTGGTAGTGTTGAGAGAACTGGTAAAGTTGGCCGCCGACTGCGCGAAAGCTTTCAAAGATTCCGTCTCCGTAGAGAAGTCCCTGGTCGAAAACGGAGATGACCGCTTGATCGGCATCGACATATTCACCGTTCAGATAGACAACACCCATAAAGCAATCCTTCATCTTTTTTCAGCGATTTTGGCTGTTGGTCACTTGACTCGATTCAATTGACTGCAACCTGTTGAAATTTTACCCTATTCAACGCTGAGAGGATAGTTTGTTGAGAGTATGAATGTCCTGCTGATCGGAAAAACTAGCTGAACAGGGGACTATTCTTCGGCCAGGATTGCTGACAGGACAATGTCCTGATAGGTTTTGCCTTTAAGAATCGCGTCACGCAGAACCCCTTCCTGCTTGAAATTCTGTTTCAGCAGAAACTGTCCTGAGGGTTGATCTCCGTGCATATGATAGGCGTAGATGCGGTGCAGTTCGAGTTGGTGAAAGACAAACTTGAGAATTTCATGCAGAGCCTCTGTGCCATATCCCTGCCGCTGCCAGGATTGGCCGATCCAGATCTCCATTTCGGCATTGGCATTCTTAACATCAATATTGCGCAGCGCAAAGGAACCGATCAGTTGCTTTGGTTCAAGCAGGCTGATGGCAAAATGGACGGCCTGACCGGTCCGGTAAAGATGTGGCAGGCCGGCAATCCAGGTTTTGGCTGCGGTCATCGAATAGGGATGAGGGATAGAGATGGTCGCCGCGGCGATTTCCGGAGTGCCAGCCAGTTGTGCAACGGCAGGAGCATCATCTGCGACAAACGGCCGCAGGCGCAGACGTTGGGTCTGCAGTGACGGTTGATAGCGCATGGGTAAAAATCCTTTTCATTTAGCGTTGGCTGCCCCGTTTTATAGAGCAGTTTAGCGCAGATGAAAAGGTAAATTCCTGGTAAACGAATTTACAGTTTTGGTACAGGCACTGCTGACACCAGCTGCTTAAATTTAAGATCCTGATATTATAAGGAATATTTCTAGTCTCCTAAGTTGATAGCATCAGCTCAAGAGATTGCTGGACTTATTTTTCTATCTGGAGGTGCAAGGCGACAATGACGATTGCCACTTTAAGAGCAGGGGCGGAGGCATTTATCCCATTTCGGCGCAGTGAACTGGTCGAGCTTTG
>CAMYNC010000088.1 GCA_947259685.1 uncultured Desulfuromonadales bacterium
TCGAATCGGTGGTCTTCGCCATGGGCGCCGGGCTCGGTTTCACCCTGGCGATGGTGCTGTTCGCCGGTTTGCGCGAACGCACCGATCTCTGCCCGGTGCCGAAGAGCTTTCAAGGCACCGCCCTGGCCCTGATTACCGCCGGCCTGCTCTCGCTGGCCTTTATGGGTTTTGCCGGGCTGGTCAAAGGTTAATCTTTTTTCGGAGTAATAGATGCTTGCAGCAGTCTTAAGTATTGGTGGCATCGGCCTGGTTGCGGCAGCGGCCCTAGGGGTTGCCGCCAAAAAGTTTGCGGTCGAAGTCGATCCGCGGGAGCTGGCGATCTTAGAGGTTCTGCCCGGCGTCAACTGTGGTGCCTGTGGTTTTCCAGGCTGTTCCGGCTACGCCAAAGGGGTCGCCGATGGCGACCTTCCTGCCAATCTCTGCCCTCCCGGTGGTGCCGACACCGCCGTCAAGATCGCTCAAATCATGGGCGTCGAAGCGATTGCCGCTGACCCGCTGGTCGCCGTGGTGCTCTGCCAGGGGGACAACCAGAAAGCCAGCAATAAATTTCGCTATCTCGGCCTGGAAGACTGCAACGCCGCACAGAAGATCGCCGACGGCCCCAAGACCTGTCCCGGCGGTTGTTTGGGATTGGGCAGCTGCGAGCGCGCCTGTCCCTTCGGCGCCATCGAGATGACCAGCGAAGGCCTGGCGGTGATCAGCCGCGAAAAGTGTACCGGTTGCACCAAGTGCATCGCCGTCTGCCCGCGCCAGGTGATCAAGATGCTGCCGCTTGACGCCATTACTCACGTGCTCTGCAACAGTCACGACAAGGGTGCGGTAGTGCGTAAATACTGTCAGATCGGCTGTATCGGCTGCAACATTTGCAAAAAGACCGCTCCCGAAGCCTACAGCATCGAGAATTTCCTCGCCCATGTCGAATACGCGCATCACCAAGAGGCTGAGGCGGCGATTGAAAAATGCCCAACCAAATGTATCCGTGATTTCAGCACCGGCTATCCACAGGGGAGCAGCTTTCCCCCGCCGACCGTCCCGGTCCAGCGTGACGACGCCGCCTGAGAGGATTTAAGCGACAATGAGCCAGAAGACTTTTGCCGGCGGCTTGCATCCCCCGGACAGTAAACACTACTCTGCCCATAAAGCGATCGAGCCTTGCCCGCTGGCGGAAGAGCTGATTATCCCCGCTGCCCAGCATATTGGCGCTCCGGCCGATATCTGCGTTGCCGTCGGTGAGCTGGTAAAAAAAGGCCAGCTGATTGCGAATCCGAAAGGATTTGTTTCGGTACCGATCCATGCTTCGACCTCTGGCGAGGTTATCGCTGTTGAGCCACGGCTACATCCGACCGGCCGTGCCTTGCCGGCAGTGGTGATCAAGCCGGACGGTGCCGATCAGTGGGATGAAAACATCAAAGGTCAGGATCCGCAGCAGCTGGATGCCGCGACCCTCAAGGATTTGATCCGCGATGCCGGCATCGTCGGCATGGGCGGCGCGACCTTCCCGGCCCACGTCAAGCTCTCGCCGCCGGAAGGCAAGCAGATCGACACCCTGATCCTCAACGGCGTCGAATGCGAGCCGTTTCTGACCGCCGACCACCGCTTGATGCTGGAACAGAGCGAACGGATCATCGACGGCATCAACATTCTGCGCAAAGTGCTCGGCATCGGAACAGCGATCATCGGCATCGAGGTCAACAAGCCGGACGCCATCGAGCAGCTTAGCAGAGAATGCGCCGCCCACAACATCCAGGTGCAACCGCTCAAAGTTCAGTATCCGCAAGGCGCCGAAAAACAATTGATCGATGCTTGCACCGGCCGGCAGGTGCCCTCTGGCGGATTGCCGATGGACTGCGGTGTGGTGGTGCAGAATGTCGGCACCTGCGCGGCGATCAGCGATGCCATCCGCCTTGGACGGCCGCTGGTTGAGCGGATTGCCACGATCACCGGACCGGGCATCAAAGAGCCGAAAAACCTGCTGATCGCCATCGGCACCCCGCTGACCCACCTGGTGGAGTTCTGCGGTGGTCTCAATGGTGAGCCGACCAAAATTATTATGGGCGGGCCGATGATGGGCCAGACCCAATTGTCCCTCGAGGCACCGGCAATCCGCGGCACCTCGGGCCTGTTGATTTTCCGCGCCGAAGATATCGACCTGAAACCGGCCGGTCCCTGCATCCGCTGTGGCCGCTGCATCAGCGTCTGCCCGATCCACCTGCAGCCGACCACCATCGCCGGCTATGCCCGCCTGGAGATGATCGACGAAGCGGAAGACTATCACGCCCTCGATTGTATCGAATGCGGCTGCTGTACCTATATCTGCCCGGCGACCCTGCCGCTGGTGCAATCGATCCGCCACATAAAAGGCGGCATCATGGCCAAGAGAAGGAAGCTCTGACGTGGACAATCAGCTTTATCTGTCATCTTCGCCCCATATCCACAGTGGCGAAACCACCGACAAGGTGATGCGCCTGGTGATTTATGCCCTGCTGCCTGCCACCCTGCTGTCGGTCTATTTTTTCGGCCTGCCGGCGTTAAGCGTGCTGCTGATCTGTACCCTCGGCTGTGTCGTTTTCGAAGCATTGGCCTGCAAACTGATGCAGCGCCCGCAGACCATCGCTGACGGCAGCGCGGCGCTGACCGGCATCCTGCTGGCTCTGAACCTGCCACCTTCGACCCCCTGGTGGATCTCGCTGCTCGGCGCAGCGGTTGCCATTCTGATCGGTAAGCAGGTTTATGGTGGCCTTGGCTACAATCCATTTAACCCGGCGCTGGTCGCCCGGGTGGTGCTGCTGATCTCGTTTCCGGTACAAATGACCACCTGGACCGCCCCGGCCCCCCTGGGCTCGGGCATCGACGCGGTCACCGCCGCCACCCCCCTAGGCGAAATGAAAACCGCAGTGATGCTGACCGGCAAACTGCCGGAAATGGCCACCAGCGGCTTCTTCGATTATTTCACCGGCAACATGACTGGCTGCATGGGCGAAGTTTCAGCCATCGCGCTGCTGCTCGGCGGACTGTTCATGCTCTACAAAAAGATCATCACCTGGCATACTCCGGTCAGCTACCTCGGTACGGTCGTGGTGATCGGTGGGATCTTTTGGGCGATCGACCCGAGCAAATACCCTAGCCCTCTGTTTCACCTGATTACCGGCGGTTTGATGCTCGGCGCTTTCTACATGGCGACCGACATGGTCAGTTCACCGGTCACCCAGAAAGGGATGCTGATTTTCGGCTTTGGCTGTGGCCTGCTGACGGTGCTGATCCGCCTGTTCGGCGGCTATCCGGAAGGGGTCTCCTTCGCCATCCTGCTGATGAACGCCTGTACCCCCCTGATCGATCGCTACACCCGCCCGAAGATTTACGGGCAGGTCGAGCAAAAAGCTTAAGGCGCAAGGAAGAATTATGCTGAAAGATATGAGTCGCCTGCTGATCGCCCTGACCCTGATCGCTTCCTGCGCCGGTTTTTTGCTGTCGCTGGTGGAAAGCGCCACCCGCGAACCGATCAAAGAACAGCGCCGCCTGCAGATGTTAAAGGCCCTAAGCGCCGTGCTGCCGGAATTCGATAACAGCCCCGACACCGACATCGTCACCCTGGAGAACGGAGTCGACAAAAAGGGCAGACCGATACAGGTGACCTTCTACCGCGCCCGTAAAGAACAGCAGCTGGTCGGCACCGCCTTCAAGGTGGTTGCTCCCGACGGCTACAGCGGCAACATCGAAGTGATGGTCGGCGTTATTCCGGACCAGCAGGTCAACGCCATCGAGATCCTTTCTCACGCTGAAACACCCGGTCTGGGGGATAAAATCACCCAGAGCAGCTACAAGGATGGCTTCAAAGGCAAGAGTCTGGATAACGCAGACTGGCGGGTGAAAAAGGATGGCGGAGAGTTCGAGCAGATCACCGGCGCCACCATCTCCCCACGAGCGATCGTCGGCGCAGTGAAGAAGGGGCTGGAGTTTTATCGCGAGAACAAACTGAAAATTCTGGCCGAGGGAGGTCAGTCATGAGTTTAACCAAAGAATTTACCCGGGGCATCTGGAAAGAGAATGCGGTCTTCAAGCTGCTGCTGGGGATGTGTCCGCTGCTGGCGGTCACCACCAGCGCCGAAAACGGCCTGGGGATGGGGGCAGCATCGACCTTCGTGCTGGTCTGCTCGAATATCGTCGTCGCCTCGCTGCGGAAGCTGATCCCATCCAAAGTGCGGATCCCGGCCTTTATCATCATCATCGCCACTTTCGTCACCGTGGTGCAGCTGTGCATGGAGGCCTGGGTTTACGGTCTCTACCAGTCGCTCGGCATCTTTATTCCGCTGATCGTTGTCAACTGCCTGATTCTCGGCCGGGCCGAAGCCTTCGCCTCCAAACGTCCGGTGGCCGATGCCGCAGTTGATGGACTGGGCATGGGTCTCGGCTTCACCCTGGCACTGTTTATCCTCGGCGCAGTCCGTGAGATCTTCGGTGCCGGCGAACTGCTCGGCTTTACCCTGTTCGGTGCCGGTTATCAGCCGATTATTCTGATGATCCTGCCACCGGGTGCGTTTATCTCTCTGGGGCTGCTGCTGGCGCTGATGAACAAATTCGAGGCAGGGAAAAGCTGAACTCACAACCATCGGTTGCTGAAGCTATTCCCCCAGCTCTTATAAACACCTGTTTCAAGTAAAGCCCTCCACAAATGAGAATGTGGAGGGCTTTATTGCTTTCTCCCTTCATCCTAACAACAGCTGCCAAACAAGTCTCAACCTCCGGAATATTTTTCTAAACCTCATAGCCTCTGCTTCAGGACCGACACTTAAGCGGCCGCAAAATTCTAATTTTTTCGCGCTTGTCTTTCAAAAAGAACGCCCCTATGATTAGTTTTCTTAAATTTGCAACCACTAACCAAGAGAAACGGGGGTAAGTAACATGCGTAATTGGAGTCAATTTCGTCTGCTTTGCATTATTTCTGCCGGAGCACTACTAGCAGCTTGCGGTGGGGGTGGCGGTGGAAGCAGCTCTTCATCGGGAAGCGGATCGGGGGCATCTCTTTCCGGCGTTGTTGCCGATGGTTATCTGGTCGGTGCTACCGTCTGTTCGGATCGTAATCTTAACAAACAATGTGACCCAGGCGAACCTTCCGCAGTCACTGAAGCCGGCGGTCGCTATGTCATGACAGGGGACGATCTCGGCAACTATCCTCTCGTAGTTGAGGTTGACGGCTTGACTTACGATGAAGATGATCCTAACGAAACCCTCAAACCATACGTCATGACTGCTCCGATCCCTGAAAACCTTGAGGCCGATCAGGTTATCACTCCGATCACCACTCTGGTTCAAAACCAGATCGAATCGGATCCCAACCTCGACAAAACTGAAGCAGCAGACCTGGTAAAAACCCAGCTCGGTGTTGCTGCCAACGTTGATCTTTTTGAGGACTTTGTTGCCCAAGATAGCCAGGAATACGATCTGCTGCACGCAACCGCCCGGGTGATCGCCAACACCATGGCTGATTCTCAGGAACTGATGAAAACGGCTGCGGAAGATGCAGGACTTAGCTTTGAAGAGGTCAAGGCCGAAATCGTGCAGCTTGTGGTTCAAGATGTCATGGCGCAACTGGAAACCATCGTTGCCCCGGTCGTAGCGGCTCAAGAAGCTGCTGGCGACGACTTTGATCCAGCAGAGTTCGATATCGAAGAGGTCGAAGTGGAAGCACCTTCGGTTGAAAACATTACTGAGCAGGTCGAAGAGGCTGCGGTAGAAATCGCCGCCGGTTCTTTCCAGTCGATTATCCAGGGGGAAGGTTACCACTGGTTTGACGCTTGGAGTCGCAAAGACAACAACGGCGACACCGAAGTCGAGCTGGAATACGGTATCGTCACAGATCCAGAAGATGATGGCAATCTGTTTGAAATCAACCATGAATTCGACTGGGACACCAGCCAGTGGGTCACTGAAGATAATAATAATGACGCAGAATATCATCTGACCGCCAATGGCTGGATCGAAACCACCGATGGTCCTGAGGGTGAAACCATAAGCTACCGCAACGATGATAGCGTCTCCGTGACCGATGGTTTAAGCGGTTACACTGAAATTATCCGGATCACCGTAAAAGATATTGCGGGTCTGCCACTGCGCCCGGTACTGGGTGATTTGGCTGACTTGATGCTGAAGAACACCACTGCCACCTTCAGAGAAGGGGCCCTAGGTTACAAGGCCAGCTTCGCGACCGAACAAGATCAGTATATCGTCGAAAACTGGATCGACGACCAGGATCCCGACTACGATCATAACCGGCTCAGATATTGGGTCGGAAACACTGAAGTGCCGGTCACCAGCCTGGCGGAAGCAATGGATATTTATGCTTACGACTCCAACAACCATAACTACATCTGGATCGAAGATGGTGGCCTGCAGTTTGCGGATGATGGCGTCCTGAAAGTTTTCGAAAGTAACGGCAACGGCCAAATGGCCCTGGCGGGCACC
Organism: uncultured Desulfuromonadales bacterium; assembly: GCA_947259685.1. The sequence goes on from CAMYNC010000088.1 coordinate 6,460, forward strand.
GGGAGCTACGAAGAGCTCACAGCCCATGGGAAAACCCTGCTGATGCTGAACATCCCGGTATATCTGCGGGAAGATCCGACTGAAATCAGGTTCCTGACCGAATGGACAGGAAATATTATCAAAACCGGTTTTTACATTCCGGCTGGGTCGATCGAAATGGATGATGAATTTGGCGGCAACGCGATCGCCTTTGCTGACCTGATGGACAACCTGAACACCAGTGGTGTTTATGCCAAAGGACATGGTGGTACTAGTTTCATCCAAGCCCGCAACTACGAAGACAACAGCAAAGCTTCGGACAGCAAAGCCTACCTCGCCTATGACAATCTGACCGGTGAAGACCTCCAGTCCGTCATCTCGCAAGTTGAACTGACCGATGGAACAAGCCTGCTGGGCACGGGAGCTTTATACGAATTTACCTACAACATGCATGATTGCCGTAGCGGAGACTGTATCGATAAGGGCTCCTTCAACGAGCAATATGCCTGGTTCAATATTCCCGGCGAACTTTCAGCCGGTGACTACTTGATCCAAACCACCCTGAGCGACTCAACTGTCTTGACCAATTCGTTCAGCTATCCTGGCGATATGCAACTGCCGTTCATCGACAGCTCCACCCGCACCAGCGCTTGGGATAACAACGATAACCTGGTTCTGACCTGGTCACTGCCATCCGGGTCAAATTCCGCTGAGATTGATCAGATTCGCGTCAATATCAAAGCTCCACAGTCACAAAACGACGAAACACTCATGTTCAAACTAGCAGCAGATGCGACGGCTGTTTCGATTCCGGCAAACCTCCTGGCGGACTTCGGTGTAACACCGGGAAATAATCCCAACAATGCCGTCTGGTCGATGCAGACCCGCGCTTACGACGCATCAGGCAAGAATTATGCTCGCGGTGCCTCTGAAAGCATTGTCCTGCCCGGGGGAAACTCAAGCGTGCAACCAACTCCTCCGCAGCTACTGCCATTTGAAGCCTCAGACTTTAACGATCAAACCGTCTATAATATCTGGCCAGAACCTCAGGGGACGGTCGGTGCTGGTGGTTGGGATGCTGTCACCATCGCCCTGGCGAGTAACGGAAGCGCAACCGGGCTCGAAGGAGCTATCGACCCTACAGCGACGCCGGATGTCACTGGTATAACCTGGAGCATCGATTCGGATGGCCGCCTGCACCTAGTGATTCCTGGGCAAAACGATGTCTATTACAGCCTCACTGCCCGGCAAAGCGGGTTTTTTGAGGCTTGCGTTGGTGAGACAGCCAGCCAGGCTGATTCCTGTAGCAACGAGGAACTCATTTACACCGATCTAAATGCGGCCATTGCACGGGTAGCAGTTCAACCTTAAGTTCAGGTTCTGAATCTAGGGAAATGACAGAAAGGCCGGGTGACTTTAATGTCATCCGGCCTTTTGTTAATTCAACCAGTTCTCAGGGGAGATTATGTTGCTCCGCTCTCCCCCTTTAACTCTTGGTAAACTTCTGCGCCAACTCATTATCGATCAGATAGATACACACCTCTTTCGCCCCCAGCTTGGAATAATCGAATTTTTCGCAGAGGTTGTTCATCAAAAAGGTGACGTCGTTACGGATGCGGTTGTCGTAAGTTTTAAAGTCCTCGGTATCGAAATCCTTGATCGCCCGGCGGAAGTTTTCATTGTCGAGGAATGGTTCGAGAACCCGCTCTTTTAAGTGATGGACATAGCGCTCGTACAGGCTCTGGTAAAGGCGAGTTTCGCTGATATCCTTCTCTTCCAGCTGCAGCTCCTGGGTCAGGGTGCGGGTGGCATACTCTTTCTGGATTCCCTTGCGGAACATCCTGATCCGTTCGCGGTCGGTCCCTTCATTGATCAGGCGCTTTTCGATCGGGGCATAAAAATCCTCATTGATGCGCAATTTGTCGCCGGTATAAACGCAATCAACACTGGTATCCAGCTCGAAATTGACGGCAAACATGTAGTTTTTCAGGTCACGGGCGATCTGCTCTTCATTGTAATAGTAGAGCGATTCCTTGATCTCCTGCATGATCGTGTAGTTGTACATATGCAGCAGGGAGTCAAGGAAGCCGTCGGGGATCAGCGATTTCCAGTCGGCCCGCTTGCTGAAAAAGCTATACAGGGTAGCCATGTCGATCATCGAGCCTTCTTTGGCGTGGGCCGAATAAAGCTCACTGAAAATCCGGATCGAATCGCGGCCGGAAAAACCTGTGACCCCTTCGTTTTCCGACTCGGCAATAATCCGTCGCCGCCGCCGCGCCGTCAATCCCTTTCGGTCGGTTTCAATGAGCCACTGAGGGATATTGCCGGTGTAAATCTCCATTTTCAGCAGCTGCAGGTTTTCATCACAGTAACTGCTGTAGCGGGCCGGATGACCGATCCATTCGGTCATCGCCGGAGAATTTTTCTTCAGCCGGGTGGCGATGATGACCCGGGCAAAGTTGTGCAGCACCCGTGGCAGGAAGCGACCGTCGATATGCCGGCCGAAGGTGTTACGGTAAATCTCGACTTCGGTGCGTAGATCGAGGACATAAGGAATTTTAATATATTCGATCCGATCGGAAAGCGACGGCAGATCTTTAATGCTTTCTTCATCCTCGGGATTCATCAGCGCAAAAAACAACGAATTGACCCGCTCCTCGATGTATTCGACCTTGTGCACCCCTTCACTGATAATGTTATGCAGTTCGAGCAGGCGCTCGACGTTATGACTCTTGATGTCCATCAGCGCATAGATGCCGTTGTTGGTCTTGGCGAAATTTGAGAACAGGTACTGCACCTGGTTGCTGTCGCGCAGCAGGCCGTTGATCCGGCTCTGCAGCATTTCGTTGCCGAGCACGTTCTGCTTGACGATCCGGTCGCCGGGATTATAAACGCTGATCCCCTCGCCGATCCGCCGATTGAAGCGATAATGGCGGACAAAAAGCATCTGCAGCACCTGCATCGGATTCTTCAGGCGACTGAGCAGGGCATCGTAGATCGAAGTGCAGATGGTACAGGGGGTATCCTGAAAGACCCACTCATACTGTTTTTCGGTAAACAGCTTCCATTTTGTCTCGTCGTTCTTGAACAGGTCATCGAAGAACGAGCGGCGATACTCGCGCGGGATCATCAGGATCGGGCTGTCATGACTGGGACAGGGCACCTCGATATAAGAATCCCCCTGGTACGCAACCTGCTGCGCTTCGATCAGGTCGCTCTGGCGCAGCTCGTACTCATCAAGCAGGTTGGAAAGCTTGCCGAGAAAACGATCGGTCTCTTTCTCGTTGAAATTTCCCAGGGTCTGCCGGTCAAGCCGCCAAACCGCTTCATAGGTACAACCTTCGGAGCTGTTGACATATTGCTCGAATTTGCGCAGCAGGTTATCCAGGAAGGTACTTTTCCCGCAGCCGTGCGGCCCCTTGAAGATATAGATCTTGTTCTGCTGCGAGCCATGACGAAAGTTTTCCGCCAGATTGACCAGCCGGTTACTGAATAAGCGGTCGGCAAAAAACGGGTTGTCGGAATCTTCGACGAACATGCGATGGGTGTCGTGGTAGATAAAATTGATCGACTCGGGATCATCCTGATACTCATCCGCTCCCGGGGTAACATAGGCCTCGATCAAATCGTGGAACACCTGGAAAACATTGCGGATTGCCGTCGTCGGCTGGGCGGTGACCTGGTCCAGATAGGCGTTGAAGCTGAGCGCCTCGCCATGGGCCTGATCCTGCTGGATGTGGACGAAGCGCTCCATCGCCTTGTCGATATTCGATGTCTGTGTAATCGGCTTGTTCGCTGTCGTGGTCATCAGCTTATACCGTCTCCCTGCTGAGCTTACGATCCTGCATCGTGTAGAGCACCCGGGTCCAGGTGATTTGTGGCGGCAGCTCTTCGTCTTCGGCTTCCCCACCGGCCTTGACCTCGGCTTCACTGGTTTCCAGCTTGACCGATTTCCCCCAGAGGTATTCGATCCCCATCATGGTGTTTTCGATGTACTCGCTGACCAGCGGCTTTCCTTCGTTGAAATGACTGAGAAAAAGGCAGCCGTCGGTCGATCTTTCCTGCACAATCTCGATTTTCGGCGGATGGTAGAGCGACTCGAAAAGCATCTGCCGGTAATCTTCGGCCTTGCGACTCTTTACGTAATACTCCCAGGTCATGCGCTGCTTATTCAACCGCCGGCCAGCCACAAAAAGCTGGTTGCGGTCGACAAAGTCCTGATCGACAAAGCTGTTGATGAAGGTGAAATCGCTGTAGTTTTCGCGCACCTTGAAGATGAAGTCGCGCCCCTTGCCGGTCTTTTTGTCATAGTCTTTACGCTCATTGATCCCCTGCAAGCGGTTGAAATCATAACTGATACAACCTCGCTCGGCGAGGTCTTCCAGACCGTAAATCAGCCGCATGCCCAGAGCGTAAGGGTTCAACCCGACCCGCGGCATGGCGGTGACGCCGGCATTGACCCGGGCAAAACTGACCTCGTTCCCCTTTATCCGATCATCGCGCAAAAACAGGGTCTCGTGCCAGTAGCTGGCCCAGCCTTCGTTCATGATTTTCGTGCGGATCTGCGGCTGAAAGTAGATCGAGGTGGTACGAACGATCTGCAGCACCGATTTCATCCACTTGTTTTCATCACGATTCAAAAACGGGGAATGATCGATCAAAAACTGCAGCAGGTCGGGGCTGTCTCGCTCAAAATTATCATGGTACTTCTCATAAGAAGCTTCAAATTCCGGATATTTTTTCAGCACCTCGCCGAAAAACTCTTTTTCGCCAAGTTCGCCATGCTCCTTTAGAAACTGATTGTAAAGCTCGATCTGTTTGACATATTCGCTGGTTTTTAGCTGCTTGACGGTCTGCAGAAAATAATCAAAGTAATAGTCAATGCGGGATGAGCAACCGCTCGTGGTGCGATTCAGCCGGGCCAGCTCGGCATGGTAGCCGACCAGGTTATCGATGCCGCGTGCGAACTCGATGACATAATCGACCCAGCGACCATGCTCCGAGCGCAGCCGGGCAATCAGCCGCTTGTCGGCCAGCGCCTGGCCAGCCAGATCGTAGTCCCAGGTGTGGCGGAAATAGAGGTTGTTCTGGAAGAAATCGATATGGCCGATCACGTGGTAGAAAATCATCACGTTCAGCCAGTCGGGGTTGTTGTCGTTGTAAAATGAAATCGCCGGCCGGGTGTTGATGACCGTTTCATAGGGGTTGCCGGGGTAGAGCTCATACTTACCCTTCTCCCGGAGCACTTCGACGTCATGTACCCAGTAATCATAAAGGGTCGGGATCATGTTTTTCGGCGTCAGTTCAAGCATGTCACGGTTGCTGACGACATATTCCAGGGTCTCATCCTCAAAAGAGAGTCCCATATCGCGCGCCCGCTCCTTGCAGCCCTCCATGATCCCTTTGGTTTTCTGATCGATCAGTTGCATAGTTCGCCTATTCGGAGACCAGAGTTCGGATGCCTTCGATCAGCCGATCTTCCGGAACATCTTCTTTCATGCTGTCGAGCCGCAACAGATCGGCCGCCTGTTCCAGCAGACCTGAGCGCCGCAGGTAGGTTTCCACCTCGGTGCCGCCGGGACTGGCATAACGATGCTCGGCGATAGTGATGCCGATCCGGCTGGAGTACTGCAGCATCTTTTTCAGCTCCGGCAGAGTCTCCCGTCCTTCACGATCCCAGTCGTCTCCATCGGTGCCATGAAAAATGTAGATGTTATAATCGGCGGCCAGACTCTCTTCGGCGACAATCTGGTTAATCAGCCGATAACCGGCTGCCACCTGGGTGCCACCAGCCACCCGCGAGTTGTAGTAGGTGTAGAAATCCTCGACCTCGGTTGCTTCGGTATCGTGCAGCAAAAAGCGGGTTTCGACCTGACCACCGTACTGGTAAAGCAGCCAGCTGTAGATCAGGATATGCTGAGTGACCACCAGTTCGGTCGCCTTGCCGGCCATCGATCCCGAATAGTCGCGGACAAAAAAGACCATCGCCTGGGATTCATAATCCTTTTCCCGCGAGAGGATGCGATAGACCTTGTCTTTGGGGGCAATCAGGAAACTGGCCGGATCGATTTCGTCGATATCCGGCAGATTCTGCAGGCCGATGTTGGTTTTCAGTATCTGCCGCAGGGTGGACTTTTTATCCAGCACCTGACCGAAACCACGATTCTTATCGGTGAGATCGTAAGTGTAGCGGGTCAAAGAGCGCTTTTTACCCTTCTCCTTGAGGTTCGGCAGCTGGAATTTTTCGGTGAGAATTCGACCCAGGTCGTAGGCGTTGGATTCGACATCGTGGGAACCACCCTTGCCCTGCCCCGCCCCCTCGCCTTCTCCTTCGCCACCCTGGTGGACCGGCTGTTCGCCGATCACCTCACCCTCTTCTCCCTCGCCATGCCCTCCACCAGCACCGCCGCCCCCCTCTTCCTGGGGAAAGCGACTGTCGTGGTAAAATTTTTCCTCCACGGTGGTCGGCACCACCACCACTTTATCCTGGTCGCCACGTCCCGGCTTGACCAGCTTGCCGACCTTGATTTTGCGCGGGAAGCCATCCTGCTCGCGCAGCCGGTCCCGCTCAAGCAGATCGTCAATGCTGCGGATACTGCTGTGCAGCGGCCCCTGGTACGCGTCCAGCTCCTGCAGCATGGCAAAATCGTTACTGCTGTAGATATCGGCCAGGGGGGGCAGCGCTGAGTCGGTCTCCGGGTCGGCGATCAGGTGCAGCCGATCATCCTCCAGCTCGGCACGGATGCTCTGGTTCTCAGCCAGTCGCCCTTGCTGCTGCAACTGCCGATAATATGCGTCTTTTAGCTGACGACTCATAGTTGTCTGCTATCCTTCGTCGTCCTGGGTACAGAAATATTCGATGGTCTTCTGCGCGCAGGTACGGCAGTAACCAAGCTGGTTCAGCATGGTGTCGATCATCCGGTCGTAAAGCTTCTGGTTCTCTTCGTTGGTGCGGTTAGCCAGCGCTCCGACCAGCGACCCGGCGCCGGCAATATCGCTCTTTAAGCGCACATCGGTCACCGCCTTGACCAGCTCCAGGTTATCCATGAAGTCGTAGTCGGCATCAACGGAAATTTTCTGGCCGTAAATCTTGCGGATCGAGGTACGGAAGGTGTCGCGCTGCTCCTCGGTTTTCAGTCCCAGCCGTTCTTCGACACTCTGGATGAAGCGCTGGTCCATTTTCAGCGCCCGTAGTTCGCCAGTTTGAGGATCGCGATATTTCCACATTTTGTCTGGTCCCAGGTTCTCAGCATCGATACCGATGATCATATTGACGTAGTTCAAAACGTCTTTCCGGATCGCCTGGGGTTCATCCATGTAGGCGTTGAACATCTCGGTCATGATCCGCTCGCGATAAAGCTCTTTGCCCAGCTTCAGGTCATCAAGATATTTGGCGCGATCATTATTGTCCGAGACATAATCAAGGATCACCCGCTCCATCGCTTTAAAGATGTCGTAAGCGAACATGCACTGTCCCTCGTTGGTTTCAGTGCCCTCGACCAGCAGCTGAACCGCCCGCCCCAGGTTGCGGTGGCCAAGCCCTTTCTGGCCAAAACGTTTGGTAATATCCGGCTCCTGGTTGAGGATATCGATCACCTCGGCCAGGGTTTTGATGCTCTTTTCGCCAGCCACCTCGCCGGAAGCCAGTTTCATGGTTTCGATCGGGGTCAGTTTTTCGCTGCGCGGGAGCCGGGTCAGAACCACGGCGACGCTGGCGGCATGATTCAGGTTCGGGTCCTGATGCAGGTCCTGACCGGTCAGGGTGGTCTTGGTTTCACTGCCGATGGCGTAACTGGTCAGATCGCTCTGCATCCGGTAGTTGGTGTTATGGGAGAAGTAGCAGATCCGGCAGCGGTCGATGATCGGCGCTTCCTCCTTCTCCGCCAGAAAGCGGTTGAATTCGGCATTATTACTGGTCGCGACGATCAGGGTGTCGATCGGCCACTTATAGCCGTCGATCTCGATCAAACGGTTCTGAATCACCCCCAGATAAACCTGGACCAGATCCTTTTTATTTTTGTAGATCTCATCGGAAAAGTGGATGCCGCCACCGGCCACCCGGGCCAGTGCCCCGCGGCGCAGATCAAAGCGATAGGGATTGTTGGTATCGGTGATGTGAAGCAGCCGCTGAATCGACTCTTCACCAAGCAGATCGACGGCTGATGAGGTGATCTTGTCCTTGGCCGCGTACTTGCCGGTTACCGTGCCTAGAGATTCGGTCAGCGGCACCGGAATAATCTCGATATGCTTGAGCAAATCTTCAATTTTCCCACCGGTATAACCGCGCAATTCATTGAGTATGTAACTGCTGCAGGCGCCCATCGGCCGGTAATTTTCGTAATATTCCTCGAGCTCTGTATCTGAAAAACCGTAGGTTTTCGCCAACAGCTCCTGGCTTTCGGTTTTGGTTTCTCCCAGATTCATCGCCAGGATCATTGGATCTTCGTAGGTCTGCGATTCAATGACCGAAATCCGCCCGTAGCTGCCAAGCTGATCCATGCCGATATAGCGGAAGGTGTATTTGCGGTTTTCCGGCACGGTCAGAAAATCACGGTACTTGGTACAGAGATATTCGACAAAGAAGGTTTTACCGTTGCCCGGTTCGCCGACCAGCACATAGGCCATCTCTTTGGAAGAACCGCCCTCGGCGGCATCCTTGACGAAAGAGACGAAACTGTTGATTTCGTCGTACATGCCGATAGCGTGTTTGCTGCCGGTACGGAAAATCTCAAAATCATAAGTCGGTCGACCGTTGACCACCACCTTATTGATCGGTTGGGCCAGGATCATCCGCGCCACCCCCTGAAAGGCGTTCTCAAAGCGGCGCTTACCCTGCTTGACCTCCTGCAGGTGGGCCTTCAATGATAAATCGATTTTACTGGTCCTCGTCTGTGCCATCGCAACCCTCCCATGGGTAATTTTCTGAATCTTTCGAACCGCTTACAAATTATAACGGGTATTTCCTATTTTTTCGTATACCGGAGGAAAATGTGGATAAATTTTGCTGGGACCCTCTGCAATCGCCAGTAATTTGAGGCGATTCCCGGTCTCCTTGAAACAGGCTTGCTATACTGGCAGAACCAGCAACCAAGGAGCGCGGCATGCAACCGGTAAAGATCCAACTCTATCGCTGGGCGGGAGCCTGGGGGCCGTTTAAAATTAAAATTCCCTGCGGTGAATGTTCATTGACTCGCGATGTGCTTGCCGACACCTTCAGCCATGAACTGGACGGGATTCCGGTCGATTTTGAGATTAAAGACTGGCTGACTCGTTGGTGGGAGCCGCTGAAAAGCGCTGGCTGGCACGCGCCGATTGTCATGG
>CAMYNC010000089.1 GCA_947259685.1 uncultured Desulfuromonadales bacterium
AACTGGCTTTGGGCTATCTTTATGAGCAGGGCAAAGGCATCGGGCAGAATGACGCCGAAGCCGTGCGTTGGTATCGGTTGGCCGCCCAACAAGGAGATGCCGACGCACAATACAATCTGGGGGTCATGCTGGCCTTCGGTCAGGGCATCACCCCCGACTACCAGGAAGCGCTCAACTGGTGCCGCCAGGCCGCCGAACAGAATCATATCGATGCCCAGTATACTCTCGGGCTGATGTACGCCAACGGCGAAGGGATTGAGCAAAACCATCAGGAAGCGGTGCACTGGTATCGGCTGGCTGCCCAGCAGGGAAGCGCCGATGCACAATATAATCTGGGCGCACTCTATGCTTTCGGGCAGGGGATCGAACGCGATGCCGTCCAGGCCTTTAAATGGTGCCGGATGGCCGCTGAGCAGGGGCATGTCGATGCCCAGCACAATCTCGGCTTTATGTTCGCTCGAGGCGAAGGGGTCGAGGCGGACATCTTTGAGGCGATGAAATGGTATAAGCTTGCCGCCGAGCAGGGAGATGCAGATGCGCAGTACAATCTTGGCAGCATCTATGTCAAAGGGGAAAGTATTCCGCAGGACTATGCCGAAGCCCGCAAATGGTGGACCCTGGCTGCCGAGCAAGGCAACGCGGCAGCCCAGTACAACCTGGGCGTCATTTACGTGTTCGGCTATGGCGTGGAAAAAAATGACAGCGAGGCTGCCAAATGGTGGAACCAAGCGGTCGAACAGGGCTATACCGATGCCCAATACAACCTGGGCGGTATGTATGCCCTGGGTCGCGGGGTTCCCAAAGACTACATCAAAGCCTACGTCTGGTTGAGCCTGCCTGCCGACCAGGGGCACGAGGATGCACAAAAAGCACTAAAATCATTGGCCAACAAGATGAGTCCGGTGCAGATTGAAGCAGCCAAGCGCGATGCGGAAAAAGTCTGTCAACGCCTTGAGAAAAACATCGGCTAAACAAACAAGGGCTGGCACCTTGGAAAGGACCAGCCCTTTTGAATGACATCCCTGAAACCGTATCAATCGGCAGCCGCCGCCTCAGCTTCGCCCCCATCGATCCCCAAAAGCCTATCGATCATCTGCACCAGAAGTGGAATCTGCGGCTTGGTCGCATAACCGTCAGCACCAACCTGGTCACACTTGGCGGCCATCTGCGCGTTGATTAATGACGAGAACAGCACCACCGCCACATCTTTAAGCAGCGGATCTTCCTTCATTTTTTTGCAGAGCGTCAAGCCGTCCATCTTCGGCATCTCGATATCGGTGATCAGCAGATTGAGATGATCAGTGATCTTGCCACCCGATTCGGCAACCTCCTGCTTCAACTGCAGAATCGCCTGATAGCAATCTTCACCATCCACAAACGACTGCAGGTTGCTATAGTTGGAACTGGTCAACACCCGCTGAATACCGGCCCGGATCAGTGAAGAGTCCTCCGCCATCATCAGCTTCATGGTTTGCCGACTATGGGGAATTTTTTCCTGCATCTGAGCGCTGTTGATCTCTGCTTCGTAGTCAAGACCAGACTCCGGATCAAATTCGGAGACGATATGCTCCAAATCGACGATGAGAATTTCGCGCCCCTCAATATTGATACTGCCGGTAAAACGAGGATGATACTGGTCGATAAAACTGGCCATTGGCTGCACATCGCTCCAGGAGACCCGGTGAATCATATTCACGCCATCCACCTTGAAACCGTTAACGCGCTCATTGAATTCACAAATCAGCACCACCCGGCGGACCTCATCTGCAAAATCCTGCTGCCTCTGAGCCATATGGACTTTCAGATCGATCAGAGGAATAGTGCTACCGCGCAACAGCAAGGTCCCTAGCATCCCAGGGTCACTACCGGGAATCACCGTCACCGCCGCTTCATCATAGGGGATAATTTCTTTCAGCTTATGGACGTTGATCCCGAAAGATTGCGAACCGAGATAAAACTCGATAATTTCCATCTCGTTGGTGCCGGTTTCAAGGAGAATCTCCTGCTTCGCCTGCTCTGACATCGTTAACCCCTTCAGTAGCATATTATTAATGTTTAATTTTTACCCAATTCAACCATTGGATGTCAATTAGTATCTACTAAAGAAATGTTTTTTTCTATTTCGCTGTGATGACCGACTTGGTGTAACATAAGCGCCAACATGTCAGGATTTTGTTATGCTGCGGATGTCAAAGAGCAGCAAACTTCAGATGCCAGCCGTAAGAGGGAGCAGCAATGACTGGAATGGCCCAATCGCATTATCGACTCGGCATGAGTTATTTTCAGGGAAAAGGAGTTGAACAATCCTACGCCGATGCCCTGAAATGGTTCAAGCTGGCGGCCCAGGATAAATATCCGCGAGCCATTTTTATGCTCGGCCGGATGTACGATAGCGGCAAAGGGGTCACCAGCAATCCAACCGAAGCGGTCAAATACTATCGCCAGGCGGCAGAAATGAGCTACGCGCGGGCGCAGAACATGCTCGGTCAACTCTATGTCAAAGGTCACGGGGTCCCAGCCAGCTACGATGAAGCCCTCAAATGGTTTCGGCTGGCCGCCGACCAGAACTTCTCCGATGCCCAATACAACCTGGGGCTGATGTATGCCAAGGGGCATGGCGTACCGAAAGATTTTCTCGAGGCCCGCCGCTGGTGGGGCATGGCAGCCGAACAGGGCAACCCGAAGGTGCAGTTCACCCTCGGTCACATGTATCTTGTCGGCAAAGGGGTCAAAAAGAACTATTCCAAAGCCCGCCAGTGGCTGCGCCAGGCGGCCGAGCAGGGACTGCCAACGGCTCAGTTTCACTTGGGGATGATGTATGCCAAAGGCACCGGGGTCTTGCAGAGCTACACCGAAGCCCGAAAATGGCTGCAAAAAGCCGTCAACCAGAACTATCTGGATGCCATCTACAACCTCGGCAAGCTACTCGCCCATGGCAATGAAGAAGTCCGCGACCCGGCTTCAGCCGTAGCTCTATTGCAGCAAGCGGCCACCCGTGGTCATCAGCGCGCCAAAGTCACGCTGGCTCATCTTTACGCCAAAGCGCTTGGCACCAACCAGGACCTGCAACTGGCTTTTCACTGGTGGCTTGAGGCTGCCAAGGAAGGGAATCCCGATGCCCAATACAATCTGGGCGTCATGTACTTAAACGGCAAAGGGGTCAAGCGCGACTTTCGCGAGGGGAAAAGTTGGCTGACGAAAGCCGCCGATCAAGGGCATACCAAAGCCCAGTACTGCCTCGGGGTGATGTATTCGACCGGCAAAGGGGTTCCGCAGGACATGGATGAAGCGCTACGCTGGAAAGAAGCTGCTGAATTCTGGGAATCGCTGTAAAACCTTGCAAGGACACTGAATGCCGATCATCGCCTGCCCGCACTGCGGTGCAAGACGCAATACTCCTCCCGAGAAACTGCCGAAACACAAAACCATGGCCAGCTGTCCGGCTTGTCGAGAGAAGTTTGTTTTCGATCCGGCCAGCGAGCAAAGCGTTGCGCAACCAGCCGACGGCAACATCGTTTGTCCGCACTGCCAATTTCCGCGCCAACGACCAGACCATCGGCAGCTTAAACCAGGAGCAACCTTCAGCTGCCGGCGCTGCAAACAATCTTTTCGGCTCGCGCAGAATGGCCAGCAAAATCCCCCCCGCCCCCCTCGAGGAACCTCGACACAGGCAGCTGAAGCAAAACTGCAGGGGATCGGCAGTCTGCTGACCGGCAGCTGGGAATTGTTTTGCCAGCGCGGTTGGAGCTTACTGGGAATCTACCTACTCACAGCGCTATTGGTTTTCGGCCCCTTGCTACTGGCCGCATTTATCCTGCCGCAATTTGCTACCGGATCACATCTGCGGGCCTGGACCTGCCTGTTCCTGGGGCTGGGCTACCTCCTGGTCGGCTTGGCCTGGATGACCGCAGCCGTTTTCCACTACACGGTCGATCCCGCCATTAGAATCAAAACCGCCTGCTCGCGCGCCAAAACAACCCTCTGGCAATTTGTCTGGCTGCTGCTGTTGCTCGGCCTGCTGGTCGCCGGGGGCTCGCTGCTGCTGGTGATCCCAGGAGTGGTGTTTATGATCTGGTTCTTGTTCTGTCAGTATATCCTGGCTGAGCAGGGGATCGGCGGCCTGCAAGCGCTACAAAAAAGCCACCAACTGGTGCGTGGTCACTGGTGGGCGGTCTTCGGCCGCTTCCTGCTCCTGCTGATGATCTCTTCAGCGATTTCCGCACTTGCCAGCCGGCTACCGATCATCGGCGCGCCCCTCAACCTGGGACTGACCCTGCTGCTGACACCTTTTTCAACCCTCTACTACTACCTGCTTTATAAAGATTTACAGCGCTGTCAGGCCAAACCCAGCCAAAGTTCCGGGACAAATAATTCCTGGGGCTATGTTGCTGTGGCCTTTAGTGGCTGGCTGCTGATCTCCGGCGCGGTTTTTCTGGCCAGCAACCAAACCGTTCAGCAGCTGAGATTGACCAAACCTGGCTCACCGCAAGAGTGGCTCGAACTGTTCACAGAACCGGAAAAAGCCCTGGCGAAACTGACCCGGGAACAAAACGCCCCGGCCCTGCAATTCGATCCACAGCCACTGAGCGCTGAAGATTATGACCGCCTGTTGAGCATGCACAGCCTGCCGGAAAACCTGCCAGGTCACCATCTTGGCCCTGCCCTGTTGACTGCTGAACGTTTCTGGAGCGATGAGCAAAACCCGCACATGTGGTTGGAAGTACAACTGGCGGAACTGCCAAACCTGGCCTTGTCGGCGCGGCGCAGTGCCCGCATTCTGATTGACCAGGTTCTCGACCAGAGCAACCGCAATCAGTACGCTCAGGAGCATAGTTACGAGAATCAGGCCTTTGAATGGATTCAGATCCGCCCGAATCAGGAAGACCGGCCAGGTTATAGCGGCATCCGCAATATTTACCTGAAGCAAGGTGCCCGCCCGGAGCAGATCCGCAGTATTCGCGGCCAACTGGAATTAAACCTGCCCCTCGGTATTGAGTCGTTGCGCTTGAGCCGCAAAGATGTTGGCCGAGAAATTCAGATTGCCGGCCTGTCCCTACAGATTGAAGCCCTGGACAACAACCGCATTGCGCTTAGCTATCAGGGTTCCTCCGACCAATTACTGAGCATTCAGGCCGCCGACCAGCAAGAGCAACCGCTTCGGCAGACGGGGAGTGTCTGGCAAGCCAGTGAGCGACAGACCGACCTGCAGCAGATGTTCAATGGCGAAATCGACTCGGTCACTATTCTGGTCGCTGCCGACAGTATCAAACGCAGCTATCCTTTTGAGATCACAAGATAGCCAATCATTGAAGTCCAGTAATCAGGCCAGCTAAATTCAGACAGATTGCCAAGCGACAACTATTCCACATTGCATAACCAATGCGCTTCCGCATAAGATCAACATATCTTTGCATAAGTGGAGCCCGACATGCCGCAAGAACCTACCAGCCTGCAAGCCCTGGCCGATGCCACCGCGCGAATTCTGATCCTTGTCGACACCCAGGGCAGAATAACCCTGGCCAGCAAACTGGCGCAGCACCAGCTCGGGATCACTCCCAAAGCGCTGCTGGCAAACAAGTTGCCCAGCGTTTGGCCAGAGGTCGAAGCAGTCCTAAATGGCAAACTCAAACAGAGTGAAATTCCGCTGCAGGTGGCCGGATGCGATTATTTCATCGGCGTTAACCCGCTGCTTGAAAACAACCAGATCAGCGGCGCGGCATGCATCCTGGTCGACAGTAAACAGCTCGACAGCATGACCCAGCAGCTGCCGAGTTTCCACACTTTGACCCGCGAGTTGGATACGATCATCGATTCCTCTTCCGATGGCCTGTTCGTCTGTGATGCCGAAGCCAAGGTGATCCGCATGAACCCTGCCTCGGAGCGGATCCATCAGGTGCCGGCTGCAGAGATTGTCGGTCGCAACATGCGCGAACTGATCGCCAGCGGCTTTATCGACCGCTCGGCGGCGCTGGAAGCCAGCCAAAGTAAGCAACGGGTCAGCCTGCTGCAGAACAAGGATGGCCGCAAGCTGATTTCGATTGCCACACCGGTCCTTGACGACCAGGAGCAGTTGATCCGGGTGGTGGTCAGCGAGCGGGACATCACCGAAATCGACCAGTTGCAGAGCGAACTGGAACAACAGGAAGCGATGAAAGACGGCTTTCGCGACCAGATGCTGGCCATGCAGCAGAGCGAACTTGAATCGCGGCAGATCATCGCTCGCAGCCCAGCGATGATCCAAGCTCTGCAGCAAGCGATCAAGGTCGCCAAGGCTGACTCCTCGGTGCTGGTGCTTGGCGAATCGGGAGTCGGCAAGGGGCTGATTGCCGACCTGATCCATCAACATTCCGGTCGTTGCGAACAACCGCTGATCAAGATCAACTGCGGGGCCATCCCCGAGTCGCTGATCGAGGCGGAACTGTTCGGCTACGAAAAGGGCGCCTTTACCGGCGCCCTGGCGAGTGGCAAACCGGGCCATTTCGAACTGGCCGATGGCGGCACCCTGTTCCTTGACGAGATCGCCGAATTGCCCCTGCCTTCGCAGGTAAAGCTGCTGCGCTTTCTTGAAGATGGCCGGATCACCCGCCTGGGCGCAACCGGCCACAAAAATGTCGATGTCCGGGTGCTGGCTGCAACCCACCGTAATCTGGAAGAGATGATTGACCAGGGTCGCTTCCGGCTCGACCTCTACTACCGGCTCAACGTCATCCCCATCCAGGTACCGGCGGTGCGTGAACGTCGCGACTGCGTGGTTCCGCTGATCCGCCATTATATCGACCAGTTCAGCCAGCAGGTTGGCGAGAAAAAACGCTTGTCCCGCGCCGCCCTTGACGTCCTGGCTAACTACCCCTACCCCGGCAACGTTCGTGAGTTGATGAACCTTTGCGAACGTCTGGTGGTCATGGCCGACAGCGAACTGATCGATCTGCCGGACCTGCCTGCCCAGGTTCACGGAGCTGCGACAAGTCTCGATTTCAGCGCCATCGACTGGCCCGAAAAGGTCAATCTGCAACAGGCGCTCGATCAGGTCGAAAAAAGTCTGTTGAGCCGGGCGCAGCAACACTTCCACAACCAAACCGAGGCTGCCGCAGCCCTGGGAGTCAACCAGTCAACCATCGCCCGCAAGCTCAAGAAACACGGTCTCAACTAAGCAACTCGCCGGCCGGCCGACAATTTATGCATTTTTGCATATCCTTCGAAATGATTTCTCCCCTCAGCCATTCCGCCCAGATCCTTCCAAGCAAGGCCCACCTTTCTTCTAAACTCAGGAAAGTCCTGAAATAGCTGCTATAATTTCTTTAATCCCAGATCGAAAAGCAATGTTCTATCCTGCAAAACAGAGTTTGGCACTTTCCTTGCTCATGAGTGTAGTTCACAATTTCCGGCATGCGCAGATGAATAATTGGCCGGATTAACTTACACACAAGAGGAGAACCATGAACCTTTTAAACAAC
Organism: uncultured Desulfuromonadales bacterium; assembly: GCA_947259685.1. Next base: position 7,455 of record CAMYNC010000089.1, read on the forward strand.
GCGATTATCAAGGTACCCGTGCCGACCAATGAGCCCGTCTACTCATATGCTCCTGGGACCCCCGAGCGGGTCAAGCTCAAGGCTGCTCTGGATGAGCTCTCTGCAAAAACAATAGAGATTCCGCTGATCATCGGCGGCAAGGAAGTCCGCACCGGCAAGCTGGGCCAGGTGGTCATGCCGCACAATCATCAACATGTACTGGCCGAATATCATATGGCCGGCGAGGCGGAAATCGAAATGGCGGTCCAGGCGGCGATGGCTGCCAAAGACGAGTGGGAAGCACTACGTTGGGAAGAGCGTGCGGCAATTTTTCTCAAAGCCGCCGAACTGTTGGCCGGCAAGTATCGCTTCCAGATGAACGCCGCCAGCATGCTAAGCACCGGAAAAACTGCCTTCCAGGCCGAGATCGATGCCGCCTGCGAGTTGATCGACTTCCTCCGCTTCAACGTTTATTACGCCCAGCAGATCTACAGCGATCAGCCGCCGATCTCCCCGACCGGTATCTGGAACTATGTCCAGCAACGACCGCTAGAAGGTTTTGTCCTGGCGATCGCCCCGTTTAACTTCACCGCAATTGCCGGCAACCTGCCGACCGCGCCGGCGATCATGGGCAACACCGTACTGCTGAAACCGGCTTCGAGCTGTGTCTACACTCCGTACCTGCTGATGCAAATCCTCAAGGAAGCAGGCATGCCGGACGGCGTCATCAACTTCATCCCCGGTTCCGGCTCCCAGATCGGCAAGATCTGCCTGCCACACAGAGACTTGGGTGGCGTGCACTTCACCGGCTCGACCGGTGTCTTCCAGAACATGTGGCAGACCATTGGCGAAAACATAGCCGGCTACAAGTCCTACCCGCGGATCGTCGGCGAAACCGGTGGCAAGGACTTCATCGTCGCCCACGAATCAGCTGACCTGCGCAAGCTGGCCACCGGAATCATCCGCGGCGCCTTCGAATTCCAGGGTCAGAAATGCTCGGCAGCTTCCCGTGCCTACGTCCCTGCATCGATGTGGGATGCGCTGCGCAAGGAGCTGGAAATCGACATCGCCAAGATCAAACCCGGCCCGACCACCGATTTCCGCAACTTTTTCAGCGCTGTCATCGATCGCGCTGCCTTCAGCAGCATCACAGAGTACATCGATTACGCCAAAGAGTCGGCCGATGCCGAAGTCATCATCGGTGGTAACTACGACGACAGTGTCGGCTACTTCATCGAGCCGACCGTAATCGTTGCCAAGACTCCCGGCTTCCGCACTATGGAGGAAGAGATCTTCGGCCCGGTTATGACCATTTACGTTTATCCGGATAATGAGTTTGAGAAGACTCTCGAAATTTGCGACCAGACTTCGCCCTACGCTCTGACCGGTGCCGTCTTCGCGACCAAGCGTAGCGCGGTCAGCCTGGCAATGAAGAAGCTGGAAAACGCCGCCGGCAACTTCTACATCAACGACAAACCGACCGGTGCCGTGGTTGGCCAACAGCCTTTCGGTGGCGCCCGCGCATCCGGCACCAACGATAAGGCCGGTTCCCCGCTAAACCTGCTGCGCTGGGTTTCGACACGCACCATTAAAGAGACCTACGACGCGGCGGAGAACTTCGAATATCCGTTTATGGATGAGGAATAAAAATCGTGACGAGTAACGAGTAACAGGTGACAAGTTTAAAAGACTTAGCACCTGTTACTCGTCACTTGTGACTTGTCACCGCATTTACGGAGTAACAATGTCTATTTTCAACTTCCTCGTCTCCAAAACCATTATGCATATCCCGGGGCCGATCGTCGGTTTCTTCGCCAAGGGCTATATCGCCGGAGAGCAACTCAGTGACGCAGTACTGGTTGGTCGTAAGCTGAACGAAGAGAGGATGCTGCTGACGGTCGATATCCTCGGCGAGTTCATCAAGACCAAGGCGGAAGCGGAATTTTTCAAGGGGCAATGCCTGGAGATCCTCGAAACCATCCACCGGGAAAAACTCGACGGCAACCTGTCACTCAAGCCAACCCAGATGGGGCTGTTGCTCGACGAGCAGTTCGCCTTCGACAACATTCGCGAGATCGTCACCAAGGGCGCTGAGCTGGACAACTTTGTGCGCATCGACATGGAAGATATCGAATGCACCGACCAGACCCTCGATTTTTACCGCCGCTTGCGTGACGAATTCCCGAAACATGTCGGTGTGGTGGTCCAGGCCTACCTGCGCCGAACCCTGCAGGACATTGATGATTTAAGCGATAAACCGATGCACTACCGGCTCTGCAAGGGGATCTACAACGAACCGCGCACCGCCGCCTGGAAAGATCCGGAAACCATCAACCGCAGTTTCGTCGAATGCCTCGAGCGGATGTTCAAGCATGGCGCGTACGTCGGCATCGCCACCCACGATGAAAAGTTGGTTTTTGAAGCCCTGCAGTTGATCGACAAGTACGGACTGAAAAAGGACCAATACGAGTTCCAAATGCTGCTCGGTGTCGATCCGGAGCTGCGCCAGATTCTGGTTGATGCGGGTCACAGACTACGGGTTTATCTGCCCTATGGCGAATCCTGGATGCCCTACTCACGGCGCCGCCTGAAAGAGAACCCGAACATCGCCCGGCATGCCCTGTTGCAGATGCTGCGCGGCACCGGCTGAATGGCAATTGAGGCTATTCAGAGATGAATAACTTATGTACTATCGTCAAACCGTTGTTTGATTTGCTTGCATTACAGTGACCCCCTGTATCACCGCTACAACTTTTGCTGAAGCAAATCCCTTTGTTGTCGTACTGATAGCAGTACGACCAGTCGAACCCTTTTATTGATGGAGGAAACACAATGAAGATGGGAAAAATTCTCCTGGCCATGCTGGCCATCTCTTTGCTGGCCGTCCCGGCCATCGCTGACACCCTGAAGGTCGGCGTCCAGGCCCCGATCACCGGCAGCTATGCCAACGAAGGCCAAGGCATCGAAAACGGCGTTCGGCTGCTGGCCGAGCAGATCAACGCCAAAGGTGGCGTCATGGGCAAACAGATCGAAGTCATCCCCTGCGACGACCAGGGTACCGCCATGGCTGCTGCCATCTGCGCAAAAGACCTGGTCAACAAGGGTGTTTCGATGGTTATCGGTTCCTACACTTCGACCTGCGCTGAAGCCGCCCAGAAGACCTATTTCAAGGCCGGCGTCCTGCAGACCTCCGACGGTACCGCCGACAGTCTGACCGAGAAGGGCTACTGGACCTTCCTGCGCAACTCCTTCCCGAACAGCGCCGAAGCGGAGTTCGTCGCCAACTACCTGGTCAACGTCAAGAAGTACCAGCGCATCGTCGTTATCTCTGACTTCTCGACTTATGCCGATGGCCTGGCCAATGCCGCTGAAGCCGCGATCAAAAAGTTGGGTGGCAATGTGGTTTCTCGCGACAAGATCAAGGCCGACTCGCAGAACTTCACCCCGGTGCTGACCAACATCAAGTCGAAGAAGCCTGACGCAATCTTCTTCGCCGGTTATTACTCCGACGGTGGCCAGCTACGCGCCCAGCAGATGGCCCTCGGCATCAAAGCCGACTTCTACGGCGGTGACGCCAACGACAACCCGGATTTCGTCAAACTGGCCGGCTCCGCTGCCACGGGCGCTTTCATCGTCAACGTACCATCCCCGGACGTCCTTCCCTACGACATCGCCAAGAGCTTCATCGCCGACTACCAGAAGAAATACGGTGAAATGCCGCCTTCCATCTGGGGACTGATGAACATCGACGGCATGCGTGCCATCATCCACGCCATGGAGCAGACCAAAAGCTTCGACACCAAGACTGCTGCTGACTACCTGCATAACATGTCCGAGCCGCTGCCGGGCATCACCGGCCCGATCGCCTTCGCTAAAGACGGCAACCGCAAGGGCGGCGCCTATGTGGTCAAGAAAATTCAGGCCGACGGTACATACGCTAACGAATACGTTCAATAACAACGCCTGAATTGTTCCAGGGGCGGGGGAGTCAGCTATTCTCCCGCCCTTTTTTTACCTCAAAACCGTAAACGGTACAGTCCGGGCGAGTCACCGACTCGCCCCTACAGAAACATGCTCAAACTAATGTAGGGGCGACCCGATGGGTCGCCCGCCCACTGCCCCTCAGGCGCGAGCAGAGGACAACGCGGTCCTCCGCTGGCTTTTGAATGGCAGATTGAAACAACCCGTGCAACTTTTCCGCGATGGCTGGAGAGAAAGTTTTATGGATATTTTCCTGCAACAGCTGGCCAACGGCCTGACCATCGGCAGCATGTTTGCCCTGGTCGCGCTCGGCTACACCATGGTCTACGGCGTCATGCGGCTGATCAACTTCGCCCACGGCGACATGGTCGCGGCCTCGGCCTTTGTCGGCCTGACCATCTACACCCAGGTGCTGGGCCAGGCGGTCTCCTTAGGCGCGGTCATTGCGATCTTCCTCCTCTCGGCAGTCTGCATGGCGGTGGTCGGGGTGATCCTCGAACGGGTCGCTTACCGTCCCTTGCGCGAAGCCCCGCGGCTGTCAGCGGTGGTCTCGGCCCTCGGTGCCTCGCTGGTGATCCAGAACGGTATCATGTTGATCTGGGGGCCGCAGATGCGCATCTTCCCCGAGCTGGTGCCGCAGGTCTATTGGGACCTCGGTGGGGTGGTGATCAGCCTGATCCAGGTGATCATTCTGGTGCTCTCCTTGGTGTTGATGGTCGCCCTCTACCTGTTCGTCGAAAAGACCCGCATGGGCGCAGCGATCCGCGCCAGCTCCATCGACCAGGATGCGGCGCGGCTGATGGGGATCAACGTCAACAGTATTATCGCGCTGATCTTCATCATCGGCTCTTCGCTCGGTGCCGTCGGCGGCCTGTTTATTGGTCTTTACTACCGCGGCATCACCTTCAACATGGGCTGGCAGTATGGCCTCTACGCCTTCGTCGCGGCGATCATCGGCGGCATCGGTAATATCCCCGGGGCGATGCTCGGCGGCATGCTGTTGGGGCTGTTTAACGCCTTTATCGCCGGCTACGTTTCCAGCACCTGGTCCGACGCCTTCACCTTTATCCTGCTGATCGCGATTCTGATTGTCCGTCCCACCGGCATCCTCGGTGAGCGGGTTGCGGAGAAAGTCTGATGAAAGAACTACAACGTTTCGGTTATCCGCTCTTCTTCGCTGTGATGGCTGTTCTGCCGCACCTGCTCGACTCGCGCTGGCAGGCGGTGGCAATCACCTTTTTGATCTTTGCCGTGGTCGCCCTGTCGCAGGACATCATCCTCGGCAAAAGCGGCATGTTCAACATGGGCCAGGCACTGTTCTTCGGTATAGGCGCCTACACCACGGCGATCCTCAACTCCGAATTCGGCTGGCCGATTATGGCAACGATTCCGCTGGCGATCCTGATCCCGGCCATCTTCGGCGTGATCCTCGCCGGACCGATTGTCCACCTGCGCGGCGACTACCTGCTGGTCACCACCATCGGCTTCAATATTGTTTTCGTCCAGGTGGTACAGAACAACCTCGGCGGGATCACCGGCGGACCGAACGGTATCTTCGGCCTCGATTCCTTAAGTTTCTTCGGCATTCAGCTGATGAGCCAGATTTCGGTCTACTACTTCGCCTTTGCGGTGCTGCTGCTGACCCTGTGGATCATGCACAATCTTGAAGGGAGCAAGCCCGGTCGTGCCCTTCACTATCTGCGCGAAGACCAGTTGGCCGCTGAGAGTATCGGCATCAACACCCGCATCTATAAGATCTTCGCCTTTGCCCTTGGCGCCGGTATCGCCGGCCTGGCCGGGACCGTCTTCGCGGTCCAGTATTCGGCCGTCAGCCCGGAAGCCTTCGACTTCATCCAATCGGTGCTCTTCTTCAGCATCGTTATCGTCGGCGGATCCTCGGTTCCCGGCGTGCTGATCGGAGTGTTCGTGATGTTCGTGCTGCCAGAGATCTTCCGCGAGTTTGCCACCTGGCGCTTCTTTATCTTCGGCTTTGCGATGATTGCGGCGATGATTCTGCGGCCGCGCGGCATCATTCCGGCCAGCTTCGGCAAAATCCCCAAGTTCTTGATCAAGGAAAACAACCATGGCGCGTAATGAACTGATATTGACCGACGTCACCAAGCGCTTCGGGGGATTGACCGCCGTCGACACGTTAAGCTTCAAGGTAGAAGGAGGCCAGATCTACGGCATCATCGGCCCCAACGGCGCAGGCAAGACCACGGTTTTCAACTGCATCACCGGCATCTACAAATCGGAAGAAGGTTCGGTCAACTGGCGCGGCGAGGAGATCCGCGGTCTGACCCCCTACCAGATTGTTGATCGCGGCATCGTCCGCACCTTCCAGACCATCCGCCTGTTCAGCCAGATGTCGGTCGCCGAAAACATCATGAGCGGCCGCCACATCAAGAGTCAGCAAAAACTCTGGCATGGCATCTTTCACACCCCGGGGTCGAAGCGGGATGAGCTTGATAATTGGAAAAAGGTCGAGGAACAACTTGATTTCTTTAACCTGAGTGAGTTTGCAGCCACAGCCGTCGGCAGCCTCCCCTACGGCATTCAACGGCGGGTCGAGATGGCCCGGGCGATGGCGGTCGATCCCACCCTGTTGATCCTCGATGAACCGGCCGCGGGCCTCAACGACAAGGAGACCCTGGGGCTGCTGGAGACCATATTCAAGATTCGCGACAAGGGGGTCACGGTGCTGTTGATCGAGCACGACATGGATATGGTCATGGAGGTCACCGATTACCTGACGGTGATCAACTTCGGCCGCAAAATCGCCGAAGGCACCCCGGAAGAGATCCAGAAAGATCCGGCGGTCATCGAAGCCTACCTGGGAAGCGAGGATGACGACGATGAGTAACGATGTGCTGTTTGAAATAAAAGATCTGGAAGTCTCCTACGGCAGCATCGCGGCGATCAAGGGGATCTCCCTGACTGTTCACAAGGGGGAAATCGTCACCATTCTTGGTGCTAACGGCGCCGGCAAAACCACCACCATGCGCACCATTAGCCAGCTTCTGAAAGCCAAAGCCGGCTCGATCAGGTTCAAGGAAACCGAGCTGACCAGGCTGCCGGCCCACAAGATCGTCAAGCTCGGCATCAGCCACTCCCCGGAAGGACGCCGGGTCTTCGGCATTTTGACCGTCGAGGAGAACCTGATGCTCGGTGCCTTCTCGCAGAGCAAAATGGACCGCGAGGTGCTGAACTGGGTTTACCAACTGTTCCCGCGCCTCAAAGAACGCCGCAAGCAGCTGGCCGGCACCCTTTCCGGCGGCGAGCAACAGATGCTAGCGATCGGCCGGGCGCTGATGAGCAAGCCGGAGATGCTGCTGCTTGACGAGCCGTCGCTGGGGATCGCGCCGATCCTGGTCAAGGCGATCTTCAAGCAGATCAAGGAGATTGCCAGAAGTGGCGTGACCGTGCTGCTGGTCGAACAGAACGCCAAGGCAGCGCTGAAACTTGCCGACCGCGGCTACGTGCTCGATGTCGGCAAGATTGCCCTTTCCGGCACATCAAGTGAGTTGCTGGCCTCGGAGAAGGTGCAGGAAGCCTACTTGGGAAAAAAACATTAACCTTTGTAGGGGCGCCATATATGGCGCCCGGGATCATCGCATAGGTACGGCGGGCGAGATGTATCTCGCCCCTACAAATTCCATGGGGACCAACATGAATCTCAAAGATATTCTGGTGCATATCGACCACCGCCCCACCTGCGCTTCGCGGCTGGCGGCGGCGATGCTTCTGGCCAAGCAACAGCAGGCCCGACTCACCGGTCTCTATGTGATCCCACACCCTTATTATGCCCCCCATCACCGGCCACCGCAGGAGCTGGCCGACGAAGCCAAAGCCCGTTTTGTGCAAGCCCTCAAACCCTCCGGGCTGGAGATCGGCTGGATTTGCGTCGACAGTGTGAAATCGGGGCTGGATCTGCCGAACGCCCTAAACCTGCATGGCCACTATCACGACCTGCTGATCGTCAGCCAGACCGACTATGAGGTGCCCGATCGTACCATCCCGCCTAGCCTACCGGAAAAAGCTGTGCTCGGTTCTGGGCGGCCGGTATTGATTATCCCCTATGC
>CAMYNC010000090.1 GCA_947259685.1 uncultured Desulfuromonadales bacterium
TACCGCTGGAACTGGGCGGTGATTCCGCAATACCTGCTGCGCTTCGATGCTGCCGAGGGCTGGGTGCCGAACCTGTTGCTGCAGGGGCTGTTGACCACCATTCGGCTGAGCTTCTGGAGTCTATTGCTGGCGCTGCCGATCGGCTTGTTGGCTGGCCTGCTGCGCACCAGCGAACACCTTTTCCATCAGTTGCTCGGTGGCAGCTTTGTCGCCCTGCTACGCAACCTGCCGCCGCTGGTGCTGGTGTTGATCGGTTACTTTTTTATCAGTGATCAGCTGTTGCCGTTGCTGCAGATTCCAGAACTGTTGCGGCAACTGCCGGCCGAACTGCAGCGGCTGTTGGGATTTGTGCTGGCACCGGCCGATCAGCTGGAAGCCTTTGTCGCCGCGGTGTTCACCCTGGCGCTGTTCGAAGGGGCCTATATCGGGGAGATTGTCCGCGCCGGCATCAACTCCATCGAAGCTGGCCAGTGGCAGGCCGCTCAAGCCCTTGGACTGCGTCGCTGGCAACTGTTGCGACATATCATTCTGCCGCAGGCCTTTCAGAAGATGATTCCGCCGCTGACCGGCCAGGCGATTTCCACCATCAAAGATTCGGCCATCGTTTCGGTCATCTCGATTCAGGAACTGACCTTCCAGGGAATGGAATTGATGGCTGCCACCTACCTGACTTTTGAAGTCTGGATCACCATCACCCTGCTTTATTTTCTGCTCACCTACAGCTGTTCCTGGCTGGCTGGAAAACTTGAAGTGCGGATGCGGCGGGCTTACCAACATTAAAGTTACTCGGACCGGAGTTTAGGACGTTTACCTGTTTCGCTGAAGAAAAACCAAGGGGGCAGAACTCCCTGTGAGTCCCGCCCCCTTGGCTGATGCGTTCGAACGTTTGCCTATAATCTGACCTTGGTTTGTGCCGCCGCCATTTCAACACTGACCACCGGCGGGAGCACTTCACCGGTCCGCTGGTAAATATCATCCAGAGATTGCTGGGTCATCGAGCGGTACATCAGCCGTGTCCTGACCTGGTATTCGCCTTGGCCGGGCAAGGTGATACGGTAGGTTTCGCTGTCCATGCCATTGGCGGGGATGCGGCGGTCATAGCCGATGCTGTGGGCGCGCCAGCTCTTGCCGGTCAGGTTGCCCTCGGCATCACGGAACAGCACCCGGAAGAAGACCGCGTTGGGATCGACATGGTTTTTCTCATCGACCAGGCCAGAGCTGTAGACCAGCTTGCCGGTGCTGTCGAGCACCTCGACCTGTAGCCACATGATGCGAATATAGGTGGTGCCGGTCGGGATCTTGTGCCCGGCGCCGACGTTATGCACCTCGACCGTCAATGCCAGAGTCCCGTCAGTTTCGACCTGCTCGGCGACCTTAAGCGTGGCTGCGGCGCGCAAAAATTCCCGCGACATTTCCGCCTGCTGATGGTTGCCCAGCTCGTCTTGCACATAGGAGCTGCCGCCGATAAAGCCATGAAAGGCGCGGGTCTCGCGTTTCTTGCCCATCAATGACGACCGGCCGGGGTTTTTGGCGATACCCGGAGTGGGGGTCATGTGACAATTCTGGCAGGTGATGTTCTGCTTTCCATAGTCGCTGTTCTTCCAATCATCCCAGGTATCGATGATGTGCACGCCGGTCGCAGGATGGATGACCATGTGGCACGAACCGCAGAACTCGGCCTTAGTGTGCAGCGCCGAATATTTCACTTCGTGATAGAGCGAGCGGCCATCGCCGCGGGGGCCGTTTTTCACTTCGCCTGGCTCGGAAACATGCCCCATGTTGAACATCTGCTCAACCCCGGTCACGGTGTGGCAGAAGTCGCAGGAAATCCCCTGGCGCGAGGTTTCATCGAACTGACTGCCGTCGGCCGGCGGCAGTTGGCCGGTGCGGGCGGCGATCGGCGCATGGCAGGCACCGCAGAGCAGGTCGGTAGCGCCGTCGGTCTCTTCATGGGCCAGCAGGTAGTCGGGCTGATACCATTTGTCCGTCCAGGCATTGGCATGCATGGAGCGCGACCATTCGTCATAGATCTCGGTGTGACAGTCCTTACAGACCTCGGGATTGTCAAAGGCTCCTGGCTCGAACAGTTGAGGCTTCGCGGATTTACTCTCGACGGCTGCGGCCACTTTTTCAGGATTTTCCGCTTTTGCTTCGGCGGTGGAATCCTGCTGCGGCTTTTCCGCTTTTGTTTCGACAGCAGCAACCTGCCCGGCTTGTTCCGGAGAGGGTTCAGGCGTAGCGTTGAAAGTTCCGCAGCCCAGGAAAAGAACGCAGGGAAGAGCCATCAGGAAAAACAGGGTGAAACGTTTCATACGACCTCCTTTGTCAGTACTCAAATTGAAAACAAGCAATACCCCTAATGTACCGGCGGCATCTGGGTTGTCAACCCCGTCGGATTTTAAATTCAGCAAGGCAAATGTTCCTATTGGTAAAGCGGCAGTTTATTCAGCCGCTCATCGATCAAGCGGACGATTTGGCGATACTCTTGACTGTCGATATCCTGATACTTTTCGATAAAGCGCCGCTCGTTAAGCCCCTCTTCAAGGTCGCTGAAATCGCTGAAATAGCTTGCCTCAGATTGAGCCTTAACCATAATCCGCTGAAATTCCCTGGCACTCTCCGGCGAGCGGGTGGCGCGATCGGCGAAGGCCAGGCCGGCGCGGTCGGCGGCCAGATCGATAAAGCTGAAACCGCTGCCTCCCTGGTTGGAGTCGAGCAACTCCTTGAACTCGCCGACCACAAAGCCGAGCTCGGCATCCGCCAGCAGCTTCAGAGCTGCCGAGACGAGAAAGTGCTGCCTGAGATCGCGGCGACCGGCCAACACCACATTGGTTCTGTTGGTTTTGGATTGCGGCTGTGCAGAATCGTATAGTTTACCAGTAAATTGCTGTAATTTCTCACTGCCCAGGTAGATAGCCAGGGCATAGAGCGCCGCCTGGTTTTCGTCGGTCGGCGAATTCTGTTGTGATTTGCGTTCTGCCAGCTGAAAAAGCGGCGCCATATAGCGGGTCAGTGAGAATTGTCCTTCACCCAGATTGAGCTGCCTCATCTCGATCAGCTGCTGATAGTAGAAGGCGATTTTATCCTGGTCGCCAATTTCATCATAGTCGTTGCGAAATTCCTGCAAACGGATTCGCAGCTGGTCTTTAAGGCTCACCAGCTCAGCACCTGACGTGAAGCTAAGCGACATCTGGTTGGCGGTGAAGCCGACCTGCTCAATGGCCCCTAAGGTCCGGCTGCCAAATTGCTCCCCCAAAAATAGGTCGGCCAGGCTTTGCAACAGTTCCAGGGCCAAGGGCCCGGGAAATTTCAGGCCGCCAAGCTGTAGATCGGCGACCACCAGGCCATTCTCTGATGGCAAAAGAGTGAGAAATAGGTTGATATATTGTTCCAAGGGCAGAACTTCCGGCAGCTTGACGGTAAAGATCCCATCCAGTCCCTGGTCGGTAACCCGGAATTGCCCGGAAAGGCGTGAGATGCCGCGGTCGAGAAAAGCGATCACAGCATTTAGATCGGCTTCGCTGGCTGTCAGGGTGGCCTGCTGCCGGGTTTCCAGGAGTCGCAGGGTCCGTTTAATCAACGCCTTAGTTTTTCGCGCATCTTCAGCGTCCGGCGTGGTGGTCTGTATTACCAGTGGCTGGCTCTCGAAAACCTGGCTGAACAGGTAGACCGGGGCCAATATGGCAAGCAATAAAACGAACAAAAAGAGTTTTCGCAACATCAGAGGGACTCCTTTTTCATGGTCAAACTGTACCGCTCAGACAAATATCTGCTCTCCCCGCTACGGTTCAACATTCGACCATGCTATGCTTAACGCTTGAATCAGGGAATAGCATATATCAATTTATTACGAGGTTTGTCATGCTGAATTTTAAAATGGGTTGTTGGTTGCTGTTGTTGCTGCTCTTTTCCGGCTGTGCCAGTATCCGCCCTGATTTCGAAGAGCCGACGGTGAATCTGACCAGCTTTCGGGTGATTCCTTCGGAAAGCGCTGTGCCGAAGTTCGAAATCGGTTTGCATGTGATTAACCCGAATCGCACGGCATTGAAGCTCTATGGTATCTCCTACAACGTTGAGCTGGAGGGGCATCGGGTTTTGACCGGAGTCTCCAACGACCTACCGGAGATCGCCGCTTATGGCGAAGGGGATGTGCTCTTGCAGGCCAGTCCTGATCTGTTCAGCACCATCAGCCTGTTTGCCGACCTGATGAATCAGCCGCGGGAACTGTTCAAATTTAACCTTGAGGCCAAGCTGGATGTCGGCGGCCTGCTGCCACGAATCAAGGTTGTGAAATCGGGAGAGGTTTCTTTGGCTGGCGGTAAAGGCAACTAGAGTGCCGTTTCAGACGGGTGCTTCGCCGGTCTGCCCCTGCGGCACTGGCCGGCAATATCAGGATTGTTGTGCCCCCTATCATCAATCTGGACGATTCCCGGAGACCGCCGAGCAGTTGATGCGCTCACGATATAGCGCCTATGCTCGGCAAAACATTGCTTATCTGGTAGAGACCACCCATCCGGACAAGCGGGAGAAAATGCTGGCACAACAGGTTGCCGACTGGGCTGAGCAGGTGGAGTTTATCCAGCTTGAGGTGGTGAAGACGCTGCAGGGCGGAGCTGCTGATAGGCTTGGCAAGGTCGAATTTATCGCTCATTTTAGCCACCAGGGAGAGCGGCGTAGACTGCATGAAATCTCCCGGTTCAAACGGTTCAAATCGCGTTGGATGTATCTCGATGGAAGCTTTCCGGATGAGGACTGATGGGAATTGAAATTGAACGAAAATTTCTGCTGAAAAATGCTGACTGGCGCCAGGGGGCCCTGGGAACAGTTTTTCGGCAGGGGTACCTGAGCACAGATCCAGAGCGGACCGTTCGGGTGCGGTTGGAAGGGGAGCGGGGCAGGCTGACCATTAAGGGGAAATCGACCGGCATCAGCCGGGCCGAGTATGAGTATGAGATCCCTCCTGCCGAGGCGACAGAATTGCTCGAGACCCTGTGCCTGCGGCCGCTGATCGAAAAGACCCGCTACCGGGTTGAGCACGCCGGGCGGGTCTGGGAGATCGACGAATTTCAGGGTGTCAACGCCGGCCTGCTGATCGCTGAGGTCGAACTGGAATCCGCCACTGCTGAATTCGACCTGCCAGCCTGGATCGGGCAGGAGGTATCCGATGATCCGCGCTATTTCAATGCCAGCCTGGTGGAACATCCTTATGTCGATTGGTAGCCGGCCATTTTTTTTGCGGCGCGGCGCGGAACATATTTTCTGAGAATATCAACGGGATTATTTCGGTCTTCGCCAAAACCCTCATTCCAGAATATGCTCAGATCATCTAAAACGGGAGCCAGGCCCCTATTCAACAGGGGAAGGTTTGCGATCCTCGCTTTCAAGAAAGGCCACTGGTATGAATAAACCTTGTCTTGTTCTGATTCTGTCATCGGCCCTGCTATCGCTGTTGATTGCCTGTAGCATGACACCAAGAAAAATAACTCGATGGTATACCCCTGAGCAGGTCTCCAGCGGCCAGCCTCTGTACGCAAGCTACTGTGCAGGCTGTCATGGTGAGAATGGCGAAGGCGCTTCGCATTCGGACACTCCATTGCCTAACGGCTCATATCCTCCACAACCTCTCAACGGATCTGGTCATTCCTGGCATCATTCCTTGAACAATTTGGAAGAGACCATTGAAATGGGAGGCAGGCATCCGGGAGCAACCATGCCCGGTTTTGCAGATGTCCTTTCCCATGAAAAACGCAAAGCCGTGATTGCCGCGTTTCAAAATTTTTGGGACGACCGGACCTACAGAGGTTGGTTAGAGCGTGGTGGGCTTGACTAAGCCCAACCCGTAGTGGCCAGCGCAATTGTAACGGTGACGACCACCAAAATCAGCCATTATAGCTGTTTTATTCCAACTAAATCAGGGTGTTGAGATCATTGCCAGCTGTCGTCCGAAAAATCGATCAGCAGGGCGCTGGGGATGAAGGTGTCAAGTTCCAGTTGGCGGCGGCCGAGCTTTCGTTCGGCAAAGGTCCCCAGCAGGTCAAACTCTTTGGAGAAAGTCTCGCGAAAGGGATGGCGTAGCTTAGTCATTAGCAAAGGGTCGCTGGTGGTAAAGTTGAGGGTGCAGTAATCGTCTGAAAAAGATTCCCCCGAGCAGTCGATGTTCGGCAGCCCGTGCAAACGACAGGTCATCGGGCGATGCTTATAGACCAGACAACGGCCATCGTCGGAAAGTAGCGGGCAAGGGGTCAGGTCATCCTCCGGCATTGCTTGCCAGTCATCATGCGGAAGTCGGTTGAGGACGTAAGGATGTTGAAACTCGGGCCAGATGGATTGGAGTTCGCTGACGCGACTCCGGGTTTTGGTCAAAACCTGTTCTCTGGTTTCTACATCAAGTTGTACAAAGCCGACCTGCAGCAGGCACGCATCCAACAAACTGATTTCGAACAGGCCCCGACAGCAGGCGGAACAACCCATCCGACAGGCGATCTCATCATCGGTCTGCTCTATACAAGCAGAAAACCAGCGATCGACACCCTGAAGCAGGGTCTGATATTGATCTAGAAGTTCCTGCATGATTGGCGATGATAACCTAACGAAAGAATGTGGACCTACCCACGAAAAGAGGTCACGGTTAATGGTTTATGGCCGTCCGAAATATAGCAGGTTCCAGTATAAAGTGTTCGATTAATGGGGCAATCCAAGAAGGCATTCTCGTGAATTCTTCCCACCGAATTTTGCAAAATCGGCCGAAATACTATTCCACATCGTCTAAGTTTTCCATAAGAGCGCTTAGCAGTGCGGAACTGCGCGATATGGCTGACCAATGGTGACTGGAACTGTCCTCATTGCCTGGTAGTATTGTTGTAGTGCATAGTCATAGTCCACGACAAGCCAAACCGGTTGCAAAGCAGGGACGGAAAGCAACGGATCTTTCCACCAATCTACAAGATGGCCGAGCTGCCGAAGGATACCAATCCCGTCGGTGGGTTCGGCCGTTTGAGTTTAGTCCTCGAATTTGGCTTTTGGTTCAAACCTTTACCAGGGGTCTTAGGGTGCAATTCCACATCAGTTTTACAATTCAATCCGAGCAGCGCGATGCAGCTCAGGCTCGGTTTTTGGAAGCTGGTGCTCCGCCTCCGGAAGGCTTCAGAACCCATGGAGAACTCTTTCGCAAGCAAACCATCATCAGTCCGTATAGATTTGGCATGAGGGAAGAAAGGAATGAGGTCGCGCTTTTAGCTGAGACAGATAACCTCGACGTTTTTTTAGAAGTGCTGGGTTCTCCGGCGACAGCAGAAGCCATGGCCTTGGATGGCGTCAACCGGGATACAGTAAAACTGTTTGCTCTGGACGAAGAGTTTAATGAGTAATCATCCTTCTGGGTGAAGAAAACAGTGGAGGAGGCCTATGAGATTTAAGGACCTGTTTTCACGGGTGAAGACTGTGGAGGTCAACGAAGCACGCCGTTGGCTAGAGGGGCAATCGCCCGAATCCTTCACCATCCTCGACGTGCGGCAACCCGAGGAATATGAGGGTGGACATTTGCCTGGTGCGATCTTGGTCCCGCTGCCACAACTGGAACAACGCTGGGGAGAGATTAATCCTGAGAAGCCGATCCTTGTCTACTGAAAGGCCGGGGTCCGCAGCCGGTCGGCTGCCAGCATATTATCAAACCGCAAGCTGGACGCAACCTCCATGAACGGCGGCATTGACGCCTGGAATGGTCTCGTTTCCAAGGCCAAGGTTGGGCAGGGAATGTATCTGATCGAAGGGAACGAGACCATCGAGGAAGCCGTAGCCTTGGCTTACGGGCTTGAAGAGGCCTCCCGGCGTTTTTACCGGGAGCTTGCTGAGCGAAGTGACCCGGGCGAGGCGCAGAAGCTCTTCGAGGTTCTGCATGCTGCCGAAATTCAGCACGAAGAGCGACTATGGGAAAGGTATCGGGCGCTGGCGGGCGATGTCGGCGAACGACTGGAGTTTGAGAAGACTGTTGTCCCCAGAGTCCTGGAGGGAGGGCTGACCCGGGATCAGGGGCTCTCCAGATACCTGGAGGCGGGGACGGAATTCGCCGAGTGCCTGGACCTGGCGATGGCCCTGGAAGCCGACGCTCTGGATCTCTACCTACGGATGGCGACCGCCTTCGATGATAAAGGGATCCGGTCGATCTTCATAGATCTGGCAGAAGATGAACGAGATCACCTGAAAAAACTGGGGAACCTGCGCGGGGCGGCAGTCGGGTAATCTACCGTCAGCAACCACCAAAAGGAGCTGCCTTTAGGCGAGAGGCCCAGAACACCAAACGGTAGCAGTTACTGAGCGCGCACTGGGCCGATGTTCTGGATCTCAACCGGATAGCCATCAAGCTCTTTCGGGAGCGCTGCTTTCACGGTTTCATCCTCCTGCTCAATCCCAATGATGATCGCCGAATTGCCGGCGGCATTCTTGCCGATGCCGATCGAGACCACTCCCGGAGTGGTGATAATCTGTTGTTCATATTTCGCTTTCACGTCTTGAATCGAGCCTGTCATGGCCGCTTCCTTCATCGGCTCCTGGTTGCAAGCCGCCAAGAGGAACAGAATTATCGCAACGAAAAAAGCCCTCATAAACTCAGCCTCAATGCCGAAAAAACATTTTGAATTCGGTTAAAAATAGTATTTTGATCGCTGCCCGCAAACAATAGTCCCACCAGCATGTTGTTTTCGTCTAACACCGCGGAGCCGCTGTCGCCCCCCTGACTCATCGGCCCGGCAATCAGCTGATCCGCAAAGCTGGCGATGAGTCCGCCACCGTATTGCACATTCACAGTGACATCGACCTGCAGGATCTCATCTTCGGTAAATGCGGTGGTGCGACCACTTTTTTTAATTTTCATACCGAGCAGACCTTCTGCCAGCCCCTGAATTTCCCCAATGCTCAAAATTTCAGGTTTGACATCGGCATCATTCAGCGGCCGGGCGATGGCTGCGTCCACCAAGTTTTCTTCGGCGAAGGCCTTGACCGCCTGCAACCGGGTGTCACTGGAGTTCAGTTCGGCCAGCTTGTTCAGGAGGTTGACAATATTGCCGGCGACATTGCAGTTGCTCGGTGCTCCTGACATCTCGATCGGCACAAAATCGGTCAGCGTGGCAATTTGATCAGCGGGATTCTGCCCGTTGTCATGGGGACCGGGCTGTAGGATCGGGTCGCCCACCTGAGCATTGTTACTGTTCGCCATGACATGATTGTTGGAGAGAATGTGCCACTGGCCGTCTCTTTTGACCCAGCACCCCAGGGTTCCGGCGGTAATATCCTTATGGCCGATACTGACTCCCCCGGGGGCCGGTCGAAACCTTCCGGTTGGCGCCTGCAAAGCGCGGAAGACGCCGGTTTCCACCACATCGGTGGGAACGCCCTGCAGATCCTTCGGCACCAGGTCCTGAGCCGATAGCGCCCCCGTGCCGAGCTTTTTTTCGACCGAGCAGACAATGCTCGGCGTCGCCGTGCGCTTACCTTGGGTCACTTTGTAGCCCACCCCTGCAGCGACAACGTTGCCGCGTCTTAATAACTCCTGGGATCTTTGCTTGAGAACGGTACGTGCAGATTCGATTGTTTCGCTCATGATGCCCCCTTCCTGGAGTGATAACCCTATTCAGCGATTCAAAGGGTCCCAAATAACCAACGCTAAAGGCCGAAACTTGTCTGATGATCAGTCTCCTGGGGCTGTTCGGCGATTAGTGCCACAGATATTACTGGTGCTTTGCGTCCTCCCACGGCAGCAGGATGTGCTTTGGCGGAGTGTCTGGATATTTGCGCTACTCTTATAAATCGGTATCAGAGGTTGCTGAGAAATCAAGCAGGGTTGGCGAAAAAGTTTCGCTAGGAGGCTGTGGGACTATTCGGGCCGAAGCGAAAATTTGGATGTTTGAGAACAGATTTTGGGTCGTTTGAGAGCTCATAGCCGTAGCTATGTGCCGAAAAGGAGCTGAAATCTGGGTCAATCAGTCGAATTTGCAGCCGGCTCCTGGATAGTCCTACAGTCTCCTAAGTAATCGTTTTGGTAGGTATCAGATCGTTATCAAGGGCGCAGGCCACCAAGCGCTGCTTTTCCAGCCGGCGCAGCTGCTTGAGCTGGGCTTCCCGGCGGCTGGCGCTGCTGCGATCATGCTCGGTTTCCAGATAGACCAGGCGTTCGGGCTTGCGGCCGCGAAAATACTTGGCGCCGGCTCCGCTCGCGTGCTGTTGGATGCGCCGATCGATGTCGGTGGTGATGCCGGTGTAATAGGAGCCGTCAGAGCAGAGGATGATATAGACCTGCCAGACCATGGTTGGCTGCTGGTTGCTCAACGCAGGGTTTGCAGCTGAATCTGCAGGTGATTCGCGGCATCGCCGATCCCGATCTGCCCATCCTGAATACTGATATGCAGCTCCATCGAGCGCTGTGCCAGGTTGGTCAGCGCCGTGCTGGCCGCCTCCGGCAGATTAAATACCTGCAGATTGCTGTGGCGGCTCAGCTTCTCGAGATTCTTCTGCCACCAAAGCTCGACACCGCGGCCGCCGTAGCAATAAACGCAGACCTGCTGCGCTCGGCTGCAGGCTTTTCTGATCCGCTCGGCATCCGGCAGGCCGACATCGATCCACAACTCAATTTCAGCAGAATAGCTTTTCTGCCAGAGCGCCGGTTCCTCGTCGGCACAGAGTCCCTTGGAGAATTCCAGTCGCGGGTCGGCATGCAGGGCAAAGGCGAGCAGCCGCACCATCATCCGTTCATCGGTCTCCGAAGGGTGGCGGGCCAGGGTCAGCTGATAATCGCCGTACTGCTGGCGGTCCATGTCGGCAAGCTGCAGACTGGCCTTGAAGATGGTCGCTTTAAGGGCCATCGCGCTACAGCAGCTGGGTGTATTGGGTGTAAGCCAGGATCGCTCCCAGCAGAATGACAATAATCAGGATGAGAAAGACTTGGGTTTTGCTCATCGGACTGGCCTTATCTTGATAAAAACTCAGGGTTTAGTTACCGCCGGCTCTGTAGTTGCTGGCGAATGCCGATCATGGCTGTGGTCCTTGGCGAACAGCATGTAGAGCGAGGGGACCACGAACAGGGTAAACAGGGTGCCGATCGCCATCCCGCCGACCAGCACCAGGCCGATCGAGTTCCGCGATTCGGCCCCGGCTCCGGTGACCAGGGTCAGGGGAAAGTGACCGGCGATGGTCGCGGCACTGGTCATCAGAATCGGCCGCAGCCGCACCAGCGAAGCCTCGCGCACCGCTTCGAGCTTGGTTCGTCCTTGCTCCTGCAGTTTGTTGGCGAATTCTACCACCAGGATCCCGTTTTTTGCCACCAGTCCAACCAGGGTGACCAGTCCAACCTGCGAATAGATGTTCAGGGTGGTGGTCCAGCCCGCGGTCCAGAAGGGTACGTTGGGGTCGGGCATTTTCAAAAAAGTGAAGATCAGGGCGCCGAACATCGCCAGCGGAACCGACCCGGCGAGGATCACAAAGGGATCGCGGAAGCTGTTGAACTGGGCCGCCAGGGTCAGAAAAATCAGTGCGATCGCCAGGGCGAAGGTCGGCAGGAACTGGTTGCCTTCTGCGCGAAGCTGGCGGGATTCGCCGGTGTAATCAAGAACATAGCCTTCCGGCAGGATCTTGGCTGCCTCAGCCTCAAGAAACTGCAACGCTTCCTCCAGCGGCCGAACCGAAACGCCGCTGATCTTGACCGCGTTGAGCTGCTGGAAACGGTTCAGCGAGCGGGGCACGGTTGAATTGCGGATGCTGGCGACGGTCGATAGCGGCACCAGTTCGCCGGCGGGACCGGTGATATAGATCTGTTTCAGCTGTTCGGGGTTGAGCCGATCGAT
Organism: uncultured Desulfuromonadales bacterium; assembly: GCA_947259685.1. The sequence continues at coordinate 11,832 of CAMYNC010000090.1, forward strand.
CCGTTGCACCTGCGGAATCACCTTGTAACTGCGCCCGGAAATATCGAAACGGTTGACAAAGTTACCGCCGACCATCCCGCCCAGATCGGCTGCGACCTGCTGCAGATTCAAGCCTAAGGTGGCGACCCGGTCGCGATCGATGACGAATTCGGCCTGCGGCTGGTCAACTTTGACATCGATGAGCGGTGGAAAGGCGAACATGCCGCTCTGCATCGCTTTTAACTGAATCTGCTTGGCGAATTCGAGAATCTGCTCATGCTCGGCGGTCGAAGCGAGCACGAATTCGACCGGGAAGTCGCCGCCGCCGGGCAACGCCGGCGGGGTCACCGGAAACATGCGGATGCCGGGGATACCGTGCAGCATCCCCTGAACCTGCGGCAGAATTTCGAAGACCGTCCGTTCCCGCTCCTCCCAGGGCTTGGTGACCATGCCGCCAAAGCCGGAAGAGGGGGAGGTGATCTGGAAGGTGAAGTCGGTCTCCGGTACACTCATGAAGGCCCGGTTGGCGGCGGCGGCATAGATGCTGGTCTGATCCAGGGTGGCGTTGGCCGCAGCATCGATGATCCCGAAAATCACCCCCTGGTCCTCGGTCGGCGCCAATTCCACTGCTGACATAGTGAACATCGGAATGCACAGGGCGGCGATCACCAGCCAGATCAGGTAGACGGCCGGGCGACTGCGCAGACTGGCGTCCAGCAGGCGGCTGTAGAAATTCCGCAAACGATCGAAACCGCGCGAGATGCGGCCGGCCAGACCGCGCTCGGCGGCACCCGGCTTGAGCAGTTTGCCCGACATGATCGGCGACAGGGTCAGGGCAACAATGGTCGAAACGACAATTGCACCGGTCAGGGTGAAGGCGAATTCGCGAAACAGCGACCCGGTCAGCCCACCTTGTAGGCCGATGGGAGCGTAAACCGCCGCCAGCACCAGGGTGGTGGCGATGATCGGGCTGATCAGTTCCCGCGCACCCAACAGCGCCGCCTGCAGCGGCTTCTCGCCGTTGCGGATATGCCGTTCGATGTTTTCCACCATGACGATGGCGTCATCGACCACCAGCCCCACCGACAAGACCACGGCCAGCAGGGTCAACAGGTTGATGGTGAAACCGAAGACCTGCATCAGGAAGACCGCGCCGATCAACGACAGCGGGATGGCGACCACCGGCACCAGCGCCGAGCGCAGCGAGCCGAGAAACAAAAAGATGACGACGATGACAATCAGCAGGGTTTCACTCAGGGTCTTGATGACTTCGCGGATCGCGCTGTCGATATAGGCGGTGGCGTCGTAGGCGATCCGCGCCTGCAGTCCGCCGGGCAGATCCCCCTGGATTTTCGCCATCTCGACCCGCACCCGCTTGATGACATCCAGCGAGTTGGCGTTCGGCAGCGGCCAGATCCCCATGAATACGGCGGTCTGGCCGGAGAAGCGCACCTCGGTATCGTAATTTTCCGCTCCCAGGACCACATCGGCAATATCCTGAATGCGCACGATAGCGCCGTTTTCTTCGCGAACCACCAACTGCTCGAATTCACCGATGGTATTCAGGTTGGTGTCAGCGATCAGGTTGACCTGGATTAACGAGCCCTTGGAGCGCCCCAACGCCGCCAGCACGTTGTTGCCGGCCAGCGCTTGACGGACCTGGGCCGGGCTGACGTTGAGCGCCGCCATTCGCTCCGGCTTCAGCCAGATGCGCATGGCGAAGGTCCGCGCGCCGAGAATATCGGCCCGTTGCACCCCTTCCAGGGCCGACAGGCGCGGCTGTACCACCCTTACCAGGTAGTCAGTAATTTCGTTCTGTTTGAGAATATCGGAAGTGAAACTTAAGTAGGCTGCGGCGAAGCGGCTGTCGGCCGATTCGACATTGATAATCGGCACCTCGGCTTCCGGCGGCAGGTCGTTACGCACCTGGTCGACCTTGGAGCTGATCTCGGAGAGCGCCTTGATGGCATCGTAGTTCAGCTTCAACCGCACATTGATGGTTGACAGCCCCTGGGCGCTCTGTGACTCGATGTACTCGATGCCGTCGGCGGCGGCGATCGCCCGTTCCAGGGGAGTGGTGATGAAACCGCGCACCAAGTCAGCGCTGGCGCCGACATAGACGGTGGTCACCGTCACCGCGGCATTTTCGCTGCGCGGGTACTGGCGTACATTGAGACTGCGGACCGCCTGTAGACCGGCAATGATGATCAGCAGGCTGACCACCAGCGCCAGCACCGGTCGGCGAATAAATAGATCGGTAAAGCCCATGGCGGTCAGTTATTCTCTGGCTTGGGGTTCAGCTTGAATTCAGGGGCCAGGGTGTTATCCACCACCACCGCCTGGCCGTTGCGCAGCTTGAAAACCCCGGTGCTGACCAAGGTTTCTTCCCCTTCCAGACCGGAGAGTACGTTGATGAAATCACCCCGCTTGCCGCCCAGGCGGACGAACTGCTGACGCAAGGCCAGCTGGGGCTTGCCGTCTTCAGCAGCTTTCTCTTCAACGATAAACACCGAATCACCGAAGGGGGCGTAGAGAACCGCAGTGGCTGGAATCGCCAGCACCGCTTGTTGCTCTGGCAGGACCACCTCGACGCTGACGAACATCCCCGGCCGCAGGCTTTCATCCTGATTGCTCAGGGTCGCTTGCACGCCGATGTTACGGGTCGCGGCATCGACCTGCGGATTGACCGTGGTGATTTGACCACTGAACTGGCGATCCGTGATGCCGGCGAGGCTCACCCGCACCGGAACGCCGGCTTTGAGCTGCTGCAACTGTTGCTGGGGGAGCATAAAGTCGACAAAAATCGGATCAAGGTTCTGCAGGCTGACGATCGGATCCCCCTCGCGGAGCATCTGTCCCAAGTTGACCAGGCGGATGCCGAGTCGGCCGGCAAAGGGCGCCCGGAGGGTCTTTTTGCCAATTCGGCTGCGCAGGCTGTTGAGGGCGGCCAGGGCCTGCTGATAAGCGGCCTGGGCCCTGTCCAGTTCGGATTCGGAGACCAGTTTTTCGCCGATCAGCCGCTTGGTCCTTTGCAGGGATTGTTCTGCCAGTTTCAGGGTCGCTTCAGCACCCGGCAGTTCAGCACTCTCGGAACTGGTATCCTGGCGGAGCAGTAACTGTCCTTGTTTGACCATGCTACCGGGGGTAAAGGCGATTTCGACGATTTTCCCCGGTAACTCGGCGGCCACCTCGACCCCCTGTACGGCGGTCAGGCTGCCGACTGCGGTCAGCAGGTTTTCCCAGTTCTCGGTGCTGACTTTGGCGGTGGTAACCGGTTCTGGAGGCATGGCAAAATGGCTGCTGGCTTCAACCATCTTGACGATCTGTAGCGCCTTGATGCCAGCGATCACACCGATCAGCAGCGCGAGGCCGAGGATGGCGATAAGAAATTTTTTAATCATTGATCTTCTGTCGTTGGCAAAAAGATAGAAAGAAACGGGACATTGATATCTGAACAGTTTAAGGTTT
>CAMYNC010000091.1 GCA_947259685.1 uncultured Desulfuromonadales bacterium
TTTCACTTTGGGCGGGGTGATCAAGCTGTTTATCTGAATTGCTTTGTGTGGACCGCCTCTAGCTAGCTAGGCGGTTTTTTTAAGTCTCAAATTTCGTGACATAAGTAGGCCCCGGTGATTTGCCGGAGCTTCTACATTTCTTCATCTCGAATGTGGTGACTAAGGATTTCTCTTCCTGCTTAGAGAGTTTTGGTTTGCAGCCAAACTTCACACCTGCTGCCATATCTCGCTTACGCCCTTTATTGTATTCGTTCAGTAATAAGTTCCCTTTCAAGCTCCCCAAGGACTGCAAGAACGTAGAAAGTTAACCGTCCGGTCGGAGTAGAGGTGTCCTGTTATTTATCTCTGACCTTCCCTTGGCCACTCCTGCAAATGGCATGCAAAATTTTTAATTCGCTGCGAAAAATTTCAGGGTTCACATCTCTGAATAACTTCCCTCCATTCCTGATTCAAATGAAAATACAATAACTACTCAAAATTATCAGACTATTAATTTTTACCTTAAAGGACTTATGCATATCACCTTTTTCGGCCTGGACATTGCTAGAATAAAGGGAAATCATTAGTCTGAGTAAATATGGATGGGAGCATGGAATGCCAGATTCACTCAATGTAATACTTGAACTGGTCTCTCAATTCACCGGCGGTGGTGATGGTGTTGATAACAATATTGTCCAGTATGGTCTCGCAGGTCTTATCTGGGGAATACTGCTGTCAGTAGCCTGGTCGCGCCGACAGCAAGCTGACGGCGCGCGTGAGCGCCTTCTTATCTGGGGCTTTGCTCTAGGACTTTTTCGCGAGCTTATGATGATCACAATGACCTTTCTACAGGTCATGGGGTTAATTCATCCCGAAACCCTACATGTTATCTTTCCTCCTTTGGAACATGCGCTCAGCAACATGGCTGTCATGGTAGTGGCAACAGCCTTTCTCAGTTACTTGCTGGGACCCGATCTCCGCTTCCGGCGATTTTTGAAAGGCAGCCTCATCACTATCGGTCTCTGCTATCTCGCTACATTCTGGTGGTGGGCCGGGCACATCATTGCTGATCCGACCTCTAAATTTAGCCAGACCTGGTGCGACTGGCTGTTCCGTATCAATGCCAGTCTCTGGTTGGTTTACCCGCCCCTTGTGCTCCATCGAGCGACGGCCGGATGGCTGAGGAATCTAATGGTTCCGGCATTGACCTTCTTCTTCTTGCACGAGTTTCTGAAAATTCCTGACATGGCTCTCGGCGAGGTCTATGGGGGAATCTTTTCACCAATCCGCCTTGGGCTCTACCTGGTCGGAGTTTTTATGCTTGGCTGTGTTTATCTCCGTGAGATGAACGAAAGCAGGAAAAATGTGGAGCGACAACTCCGGGATCAGAAAAATCTGCTGCAAACCATTCTGAATGCCATTCCGGCGCCGATATTCTTCAAGGACAAACAGGGGGTCTATCAGGGCTGCAATAATGCCTTCGAGCGACACATCGGCTACCCACTGGAACAAATTGTCGGGCAAACAGTTTACGGGGTTGCCCCCAAAGAGAAAGCCAAAATCTATCATGATGCGGACCTGGTCCTGCTACGCGAAGGCAAAACCCAGGTTTATGAAACTACTATTCAAGCTGCAGACGGGAAGCAAAGCACCGTTCTTTTTCATAAGTCGGTTTATTACGAACCGGACGGCGAATTGGGTGGCATCGTTGGCACCATGATCGATATCACTGACCGCAAACAGGCCGAAATGGATATGCGGAGAATGGCCTTCTCTGACACAATAACCGGTCTGGCTAACCGATCATTGCTGATGAATCGTCTGGATCAAGACCTGGAAATCGCCCGTCGTGAAGGGCATTCGGGGGCCTTGCTCTTCTTGGACATCGATCGATTCAAAGATATTAACGATACCTACGGGCACACGGTCGGTGACCAATTGCTGCAGATGGTTGCCGAACGACTAAAGCCGATTATTCGTCAGGTTGACACTCTGGCTCGATTCGGCAGTGACGAGTTCATTCTCTTGCTCTCCTCACTGAGGAATCAGCAGGATGCTGTGCTGGTTGTGGAGAAGATTTCATCTCTGATGAAATCTCCTTTCCAATTGCAGGATCGAGAGGTCACTATTAGCTTCAGCATCGGTCTGGCTCTGTTCCCTGAAGATGGAGGGGATGCCGAAACCCTGTTGAAGCATTCAGATATGGCCGTGCATTCGGCCAAACAAGAGGGGGGCAAGGGGTTTCACTTCTTCTCGGAGGAGATGAACCGCCGGGTTCAGGAACGTCACGCGATGGAAGGCAGCTTGCGTCAAGCCCTGGAGAAGGATGAACTGTTTCTGGTCTACCAGCCCCAGTACGATCTCGAAAAGGGCCGGATGACTGGAGTCGAGGCGCTGCTGCGCTGGCGACATCCGGAAAAGGGATTAATTCCTCCAACCCATTTTATCCCCTTGGCCGAAGAGACTGGCCTTATTCTGCCGATAGGTCGGAAGGTTTTGCACATGGCGTGTGCTCAGAACGTTTCCTGGCAGCAGGCGGGGTACCCACCATTACGTATGGGAGTCAATCTCTCGGGTGTTCAATTCCGGCAGGATGATCTGTTGGAGATGGTTGACCAGATTCTAGCCGAAACAGGACTTAGACCGAACTTTTTGGAGTTGGAACTAACAGAAAGCATTCTGATGGAATCGGCGGAGAAAAATATCGGGACTCTGACAGAACTCAAAATGCGCGGTATTCACCTGGCCATTGACGACTTCGGCACCGGCTATTCCTCGCTCAGCTATCTGAAACACTTCCCGGTCGATCGGATCAAAATCGATCGATCTTTTATTCGCGATCTGCCGGATGATAATGATAACGCGGCAATTGTTGAAACGATCATCGCCATGGCCAAGAGCATGAATCTCCAGGTCATTGCGGAAGGGGTAGAGACCGGCGATCAGCTAGAGTTTCTCAGCATGCGCAACTGCTTCGAGATACAGGGCTACTACTTTGCCAAGCCGCAGCCACCTGAAGAGATCCAAGTCCTGCTGTCTAATGGCGCGATCTGCGTGGTTCAAGCCATGCCAGCCGGATAAAGTCGTTTTAGGAGATTGTCTTTGCCATGGTTCCAAGCATGAGGTAAAAGAAATATGGTCGTTTTGTATATCTTTATCATATTTTGTGTGTCTTCAGTCGCCACTTTGCCCAGTCTGATTGGCTGATTAATTTTTCGTTAGGATTAAAGCAGCGCATGAAAATCCTCGTATTGATTCAGAATGAAACCAATCGTGAAATGATCACCCAGTCCCTAACCACTTGTGGACATCATTTGGTGGAAATAAGCACTGCCAAGGGGGCGTTTGACCTGCTTGAGACTGACAAATTTCCAGTAGCCATCATCGATATCGAACATGAAATACTGGAAGACGAACCCCTCTCGACTCAACTGACGCGACACTATCCAGATACCGAAGTCATTATCACCACGACCAGCCTGACCGCTTTAAGCGAGGCGGTCACTGCACTGCGCAATGGAGGCTACAGCTTTCTGGTCAAAACCTTTGAGGACGTCGGACTTATCTCAGCGACCCTGAACAGGGCCATCGACAATGTCCGGATCTTGTCTGAACTGCAAGCCAGATTTGCAGAACTACAAGAAAAGAATAGTGAACTTTCCGGGCTTAACAAGACACTACAAAATCTTGAGGTTCGGGATGCCTTGACCGGGCTGCGCGGTCAGCTCCAATTCCATGAATCGCTCGGCAAGGAATTAATTCGCTCCCTTCAGAACAAAAGTCCATTTTCACTACTGCTCATGACGGTGCGATTTTTTGCTTCTGGGGACGATGAGTCGCAACCCCTTGCGGACGAGAGGATCGCGCAGCTGTCCCAGGCGCTCAAGGAACGCCTTCGGCGCTCCGATCTGATTACCTTTTACCGTGAGCAAACCTTTGGCCTTCTGCTTCCCGAAACCTCCAAGGATGCGTGCCGATACGTGAGAAGTAATCTGGTGGAGATGTTGAAGCATTTTCCCTTTGCGACGACTCAATCCTGCGAACCCTCAACAGTAATTGCTTATTTCGGGCAATCCAGTTTCCCGGACGATGGGTCGAGTATCTCAAGTCTGATCCTGGAAGCAGAAAAAGGACTCAAGCTGTCTAAGGAGTCAGGGGGCATGTCCATTGGCCGACTCGATGTGAACAATCAGGGCCAAGGCATCCCGCTGATCGATGCGTTAAGCGCTGAGGAAAAACCTCGACGACGGGTACTGGTGGTCGACGATGAGCCGAGTATCTGCTCCCTGGTCAGCCTAATGCTTACCGATAACGACTTCGAAGTTTCCATCGCCGAAAACGGAGAAGATGCTCTGGCACAGTTTCAAGAGGACCCCTTTCCGGTGGTGATTTCCGACGTGATGATGCCGGGAATGAGTGGCATGGAGTTGCTGACGCAGATAAAAGACATCCAACCTGAGGTGGAAGTTGTAATTATGACCAGCCAGAGCAACGTAACCTCATCAATCGATGCCATGCGTGCCGGCGCCTTCGACTTCCTACCAAAGCCTATTGAAGACCTGAATATCATCCCGATCATAGCCAATCGCGCGTTTGAAAATTTCTTTCGGGTCAACGAAAAACAGCGCCTGATTGCTGAGTTGGAGAGAAAAAATAAGGGATTGGCCATAGCGAACAAGACCCTCAAGGAAATGGTCATCCTCGACGGCCTGACAGGGCTTTTCAATCACAGTCACTTTAAAGAATCGGTGGAAATTGAAATAAGTCGTTCAAAAAGGCACCAGCGGCAGTTTACGGTGTTGTTCATAGACCTTGATAATTTCAAGCAATACAATGACAACCACGGGCACCCGGCAGGAGATCAATTACTTAAAACTCTCGCCACACTGATCGGAAGCCGTCTGCGTAAATCGGACACTCTGGCCCGCTATGGCGGTGATGAATTTACTGCTATTTTGCCTGAGACCGCTAAAGTCGATGCCCTTCGTATCGCCGAGGGAATAAGGAAAGAAGTGCAGAATTACCCCTTTCCGGGAAGGGATGTCCTGCCAGCAGGCAGGGTGAGTATCACCGTCGGGGTAGCGACTTTTCCGGAAGATGGTGACGCCACCGATGTGCTCATCATTAGCGCCGATCAAGCTCTCTACCAGGGTAAAAATCAAGGACGCAATTGTATCAGTACCTAATTTCACCCAGTGTCCTAAATATGGACCGGTAATGTGATCGTCACCTGGACTGAGAAATAAGTCTTGCCATATAACGTCACCACTTTCAAAACAAATCAGGCTCTGACTGCCTATGCGGAACGTAGCTTTCCTTTCAGTTCCATAATGCGATCCTGATTTACTTTAGTCATAAATCCCAAGGTATGAAAGTATGTCTCAAAAATTGTGAGTTAAATCTCACTTCTCCATTATGAAACATCAAAATCGGCCCTTTCTCTTTGATGTAATTTCAGCAGCTTAGCGGAAGGGCCATTTTTGATCCGACTTTCGAGACGTTCTTGTGGCTTGGTGGCCCCCGTGTGTCGACTGAGGGTTCAGGGGAGGCAATTATCTTTTGGGCGAGCCGGCGGACCTGGTAAAAAGGGATCGTAGACCTGCCGAAGATGCTCCTCTCCGGCAGAGGCTCTCCAGAGGGGCACAATTCCAAACCGACGCCCCACCAAAAGAAAGGTAAAATTAAGTCGCAACCCCTCCTTTGGGAGTGAATCATGATCTATTTCCTGACCCTGTTATTGACTCTGGTTCTGCCCCTGGCGTCCTGTGCGAAACCTAAATTCGATGAGGCCCAGACAATCAAACCGTCCCGGTCCCACTCCCCGGTTATCGACATGCACGCCCACATCGCAGGCATCGGAGCGGGGGGCAGCAACTGCTACGTCTCGCCGGATCTACGCAACAACTGGCGTTATGGCATCTATCTAAAGGCCTTCGGCCTGACCCAGAAGGACCTGGAAGAGCATGGGGACCAACTTGCCTTCGAGAAAACCTCGCAAAGACTGGCGGCCTCCCAGCAAGTTGACGGAGCGGTGATCCTGGCCTTGGACGGGGTAGTAAACCAGGCTGGCGAACTCGATCTGGAGCACACCGAGGTGTACATCCCCAACGATTTTGTCGCCAGCGAAACAGCCAAACATGACAACCTCTTTTTCGGGGCCAGCATCAACCCATACCGCAGGGATGCACTTCAGCGCCTGGAGCAGGCCAAAGCCGATGGAGCGGTGCTCATCAAGTGGCTGCCCGCTATCCAGCAGATCGACCCTTCCGATCTTCGCCTGACACTTTTTTACAGCAAGTTGATCGAACTGGAACTGCCCCTGCTGGTCCACACCGGCGCTGAGCGATCCTTCTCCCGCGCCAATCATGACCTGGGCGACCCGATGTTGCTGCGACTGCCCCTCGAGCTTGGGGTGACAGTTATCGCCGCTCATGTGGCCACAACCGGCAAAACCGACAGCGAAACCCATTTTAAACGCCTAGTCGGGATGTTTCCCGAATACCCCAACCTCTATGCCGATATCTCCAGCCTGACCCAGCTCAACAAGCTCTGGTATTTGCCCAAGGTTCTCGATCATCCTGAGATTCACGATCGGCTCCTCTACGGCACCGACTTTCCTCTGATCGAAACCAGCCTGCTCGGCGTGCGCCTCGTTTCGCCCTGGTATTTCCCCTTCCGCCTGGGCTGGACCCGCTTGCGACAGATTTCTAGAATCGAAAATCCATGGGACCGTGATCTAGAGTTGAAAAAGGCTCTCGGCTTCGGGCAGGAAATCTTCACCCGCCCGGCAAAACTATTGAAAATCATGTCGGACAGCCATTGCTCAGCCGGCGGTCAGTAGTCCCTGTCAAGATGCAATGACGACTGGTTAGAAACTCTTCGAGAACTAGATCGGCACCGACGTGATTTCGGCGACTCGTACAAGTAGCTGAGGTGTGGCAGGTGAATTCCAGACAGTTCTACGCACATTTCGATTAGTGTGAGATGTTATATCCAGCCCGCAATTCTCAAGGGTTGTGGTGATGGCGAAGTGAATCGCCCCAAAATATCAAACAGTCTTGACTTATGGAAAATGGCATCAGGAAAGCCTCGGTTCACACAAATCGGGGGTTTCCTATTTTCAGGGACTTAGATGATTCGAGATTTTGAAAGCTGCTATTCGCAAAAGTAGTAATTTCGAATTTGAGAAGCCTCCTCCACTTTTTCACAAATGCAGCCGTATAGTCTTTTTTTACGGTCTCTAGCACTCCATCTAAACCCTTTAAATCGCGAATACAATCTTTGGAAACTCCAGATACAATATAATTATACCTAGCAACTGTATCGATCTGAAAAATAGGGGGAAGTGACAAGAAAAAGATTAAGGAAAAGGAGGTGGGAGCATGAGCGAGGTTGCTTTGGCCATTTCAGGTTCTCTCAGGAACCCATCGTTCACTGAAAAACTGCTGGACCTGTGCATCTATGGGATGGGAGCGGAGGTAGATGTTCACAAATTTTATCCCCACAAGATGAATATAGGACCGTGCACTGGCTGTTGGTGCTGCTGGGACAGGAAGACGCCAGGCGAGTGTGTTCAGAAGGACGATTTTAAGCAAATCCTTGATGCCTACAAAAGCGCAGACTACTTCCCCCTTGCCGCTCCGCTCTATTTCTTCGATTTCCCCGCCACTGTTAAGAACGTGATCGACAGATTCTTCATTATTCTGAAGCCCACTCAGCTTGAATCGCCTAGGGGGGGCACCGAACACCCTAAGCGATTTGGCCGAAACCCCAAGGCCGCCCTGATCTCGTTATGTGGCTTCCCAGAGGTGGAAAATTTTGACCTGTTGAGGCGACACTTCCGCATTATCTGTGAGCACGTAGACTGGAAATGGTCGGGAGAGATACTGATCTCAGCCGCCGGAGCAGCCAATGCGCCAAAACTTTTCGACAGGAAGTACGGGCTTGTCAGAAAAGCGGGAGCCGAGCTGAGAGAAGACACAATCTCGCGGGAAACAATAGACGCAATTGCCGCCCCAGTCATGCCCGCAGAATACTACCGCCGGATGGCCACCCTGAGTTTTGAGGGCGGCATGATGTCAAAGGCAAAAATGGCCGCCATTGCCATGAAAGCGATGCGCCACATGCGTGAAACGGCAAATGATAAAGCCATGCCTGCTGTAGAAAGTAAAGGGGACTGCGATGTCAATTGAACTGGCTGAAACCGGCAACCTACAGATATTATTGTCGAAAATCGGTGCTGGGCTGGATCAGTATCTAAAGTTTGAGCATCCAGATGCATTTCACCCCGATAATAACTGGCGCGACTTTCTCGATATCCCTTTACCCCAAAAAGGTGTTGGTATTGAACAGGTTACTCTGGATCTCCTCAACCAAATCATTCCAAACGGTTCTCCAGTTCCAAGACCGGGCTTCAGTTCGTTCATAACAACCGGGTCGACAAGTGCTTCAACCTTAGCATCTACTGCAGCAAGCATCGCTTCTCCACAACGTTACATGCATACCGCTTTTAATTTTTTGGAAGAGTTGTCTCTACAGTGGCTGGCTGAGATGTGCGGCCTTGACAGCATGCAAGGGCTCTATAGTAGTGGTGGTTCAATTGCTAATCTTGTCGCACTGGGCGGGGCACGGCAGTTCGCATTTGAGAAAATAGGCCATGATCCGGCGGCGGATGGCGTTAATAGGCAGGTCTCTGTTTATGCTAGTGAAGAGTGCCATCATACGATTCAGCGTTCTTGTGGCGTATTAGGCCTTGGTCGGCATGCGGTTAAATTGATCGCTTGTGATAATGAAGGGCGAATGCAAGTTGACGCGTTGAAGCGAGCAATTGAAGAAGATAAGGATGCTGAAATATTACCGATGGCAATAGTAGCCAATGCCGGAACCACAAACACAGGAGCAATCGACCCGCTAAAGACGCTGGGTGAAATTGCAGTAGAAAATTCCATCTGGTTCCATGTTGATGGTGCTTATGGGTTGCCTGGAATCCTTGACGAACAGGTCAGCCATCTTTACCAGGGTCTGGAGTTGGCAGACTCGGTTATTGTCGATCCTCACAAATGGCTCGGCGCTTCTGTTGGTGTGGCCGCCACGTTCGTGCGTGAAAGACAAATTCTGTACCGTGCCTTTACTCAGGAACCGGCCGACTATCTGGAAGGTTCTGTCGAACAGGAGAGTAATTCGACCCCGACGATAGAACATTCGTTGGACGACTTTGGTATTCCTTATTTTGATTTTGGAGTCGAGCTGAGTGCTCCCTGCCGTGGAGTTGTCGTCTGGGCATTGATTCGGGAAATAGGCGTCGAAGGCATGCGCAATAGAGTCATGCGCCATAACGCGATGGCGAAATCTCTTTCACAATATGCCAGCAACCATCCGAACCTAGAGGTACTTAGCGAACCGACTCTATCCATCTGTTGTTTTCGTTATATTGCCCCCCATATCACCGATCTGGACCACTTAAATCAAAGACTTCACCGCCGGCTGGTGAGGGAAAATGAGTATATGCCGAGTACGACACGTGTGAACGGAAAGTTGGCGCTACGTCCCTGCTATGTTGGAGCACGTACTAATCAATCACAAGTGGACGGCTTGTTGGAAGCAGTATTGAGAATTGGAAAGGAATTGGCGTCTGGGGGAGCCTCACGAAAGAAACGGGAGGAACCGTTACTAAAATTGTAACAAAATGAAGCCCTGTGGACTGACCCCGCTTAACTAGACACCGGCTGTCTGCTTTCAAATGTCTTATAAGCTAGGAGACATTCAGCATAAATACCGTCACTAAGTGCTGACCTGAGCTATACTCACATGATGAAACTGCTGATGATCTATTGCGACCGTTTTGCCTTCACCCCTGCCGATAAAACCCTGGTGAACGAACCAGACTGTACTGATGGCGAAGAAATCAAGGATGCCGTTATCGGCTTGATTCACGCCGAAGCGTTCGATGAAAAAGATCCGGGACGGGTAGAAAAGAAATTGATCAAGAACCTTAAGTGGGGAGCACGCAAAAACGACAGCCAGCGGATCGTTCTACACTCCTTTTCGCATCTGGCGGAAATTAAAGCCGATGCCGATTTCACCCGCGAACTACTGGTCCGGGCCAGCCAACGCTTGGTCAATGCTGGTTACGACGTCTGGCAAACCCCTTTCGGCTACTTTCTTGATCTCGATCTGCAGGCGCCGGGCCGCTCAACGGCGCGGATCTTTGCGTCCTTTTAAACCATATTCGGGTTTTTTAAAACAACGTGGCCAGCTAAAAACATGTCAGTCTTAAAACTCGTGATTTAGCTCTTTTGTGAACCAGACATTTGGAGCATGTTTTGGCCCTCTTTCCTCGACCTAATTTCAGGCAGTTAGAGGGCCTTTTTGCGCGTTCCCCATTTTGGAACAACTTGTGAGAAGATTTGGCGGGGATACTTCTGTATTTTCAGCTATGTAGGAGTTTGGTGGGAGCGCCTTGGCTAAAAAAGGTTGAAGAATGCTTAATCTTGACCCGATTTCTTAGGCTTTCCCGATTATCCGTCGTTCAGATCCCCATACATTTGAGACAGCCTGCTCTGCCTGGTAATCAGACATAGAAATGGTCCACCCTGGAAACAGGGTGGGCCATTCTTGTTTTGGGGTTGCAGGAAGCACCAATTTTTCCCGCCAAAGACCCTCAAATTTCAATCGGAGGATTTTTCGGACATAATCTTCTTTGATCTGCAAAAAAAATTAGGCTATATTAATCCAGATTGGCACTCAAATCCTTGCCGCTTCGCGGATGCATCTCCGATTAGAAAGATACTGGGTAAGTTTTATGGACAAGAAAAACCAGGCAAAAACCCAGCTTTCTGCTCAGCAAAATCCCCCGACTCCAAAGGTCAAAAAGCCAAGCATTAAAACAATAACAGTCAGAAATATGGTCAATTTTCTGCTGTTGGCCTCACTTGTCTTTTTGATTATTGTTGGGGTTGGCTTCAGGATGATCTCTGCCAATATCATCAAAAGCAAGACCATCGCAATTTCCGAGGTTGTCATCGCGGGCCTCACATCCCACATGAAAGCGGAGATCATGGATAAGCGGGATTATTTCCTTGAGGAAATTAAATCCCTGTATGAGGTGAAAGAGGTGGCTGTTATCTGGCCAGAAGAACATTCTGCCACGTTCGAGATTGAATCCCAGTTTTTAAAAGATGCGGATAGCATGACAAAGACCGTTTTTCAGACTGGAAAACCTGCCTTTGTCATGGATGAATTCAACTTCGATCCAAATATTCGGGCGGTCATCCCTTATATTGCAACAGAAGAAGGTTCCCTGAACTGCCTGACTTGCCACAATGTGCCAAATGGAACGGTTCTTGGCGCAGTGGAGATCACTCTCGATCTTACCTCATATCGCAACCTGGCTGTGGCTGTGCTTTCGGCAATTGTCATTCTTGCCACCATCTTTATCATTCTGCTGAGCATAAATACCTTCAGGACGATTCAGCGACATATCAAGGAGCCCCTCGAGGTTCTTGCATCGAAAGCCAAAAGGGCATATTTTCGTCAGGAGCCTTTGAGCCCGGAAGAATTTGCATCCGTCGAATTCGAGGACTTAGCTCATAAGTTCAACATGTTCAATACTGAAATGCTGGCTAATCAGAATCTGGTCAAAGAGAAGAATGCTGAGTTGCTCTTGCTTAATGATGAGATCGGGGACACCCTAAAGGAAACTGTTTTTACGATGGGTGTTGTTGAGGAGCAGCGGTCTAAGGAAACATCAGAGCACACCAGGAGGGTGACAGAATATTGCAATCTTCTCGCCTCAAGCCTCGGACTGTCGGCACATGAAATCGAAATGATAACTGCCGCCTCACCGCTGCATGACATTGGCAAGCTGGGCATTCCAGATTCCATTCTGCTAAAACCTGGCAAGCTCACCGAAGATGAATTTGATGTAATAAAAAACCATCCAAGCATCGGCTACGCGATGCTCATTCATTCTAAACGCGATCTTTTGCAGGCAGCGGCGGTTATTGCCAACCAGCATCATGAAAAGTGGGACGGATCCGGTTATCCACAGGGTCTCGCCGGAGAAGATATCCACATTTACGGTCGGATTGTCGCCTTGGCTGATGTTTTCGATGCTCTGACCTCCGACAGGATCTATCGAAAAGCATTACCTGATAAAGAGGTACTGGACTTGATCAAACATGAAAAGGGCAAACATTTTGATCCGGTTTTGGTCGATATCTTCTTTGAAGAGCTTGATACTATTCTTGCTATCAAGGAAACTTACCGAGATGGGAAAACAGCCGTATGCCCCCTTCACGCTGAAGCAGTGTGAAGGGGGCAATGATCAGATCTTGTAACATGAGAACGGTCCACGATATGGTAATCGTGGACCGTTTTTTGTGGAAGTGATGCTATCTGTCAGAATGAGGCACCTGATTGATTACAACCTGGCGAAACACCATCTACCGACACAAAACGTCGTTACGGACACTTTCTGCAATAACGGCGGCCTCACAAATTAATGAGTCTGGCACCTTCAGCTCCTTTAGCGTGGTGCCAAGATGTTCCATAACGGCATCAAAATGACCTTCATTTAGCCCTTTTTCTACTAGCTTAGCGTGAGCGTTTCTGAGGGTACTGCCTGTATATTCCTGGGGCCCGCCGAAGGCGAAGGTCAAAAATGCCTTTTGCATGCTAGCTTGCCGTTGCATGTCAACATTTTGGAAAAAGTGGTTTATTCGAGTATCTGCAAGAACCTTTTCGTAAAACATGTCAACGGCTACACCAATACCCTTTTCTCCCCCAAGTCTGTCGTAAACGGATTCGCTCATCATTTCCTCCTTTAGAGAAATGGTTGTTAAAATACCAAATCACTCCCCGTGAAACCTGCCCACGTTGTTCTTGCGCGAATAGGTTCGTCTATAATCTGACCTTGGTTTGCGCGGCCGCCATTTCGACACTGACAACCGGTGGCAAAGCTTTGCCAGTTCGCTCGAAAACCTCATCCAGAGTCTCTTGGGTAAAGGAGCGGTACATCAGCCGTGTCGTGACATGGTACTCGCCTTTCCCGGGCAACTGAATCTGATAGGTTTCGCTGTCCTTGCCTTTGGCTGGGATACGTCGGTCGTAACCGATGCTGCGGGCTCGCCAGCTCTTGCCGGTCAAATTGCCTTCGGCATCGCGAAACAGGACCCGGAAGAAAACCGCATCGGGGTCCACGTGATTTTTGTCGTCGATGTGACCGGAGCTGTAAACCACCTGGCCAGCGTTGTCGACCACTTCAATCTGCAACCACATGATGCGGATATAGGTGGTACCAGTGGGAATCTTGTGCCCAGCGCCAACATTATGCACGTCGACGGTCAACTCGAGAGTCCCTTCATCGGTTACTTTCTCCGCAAGTTTGATCTTGGCGGCGGCGCGCAGAAATTCTCGGGACATTTCCGCCTGCTCTGTGTTGCCCAGCGCGTCCTGCACATAGGAGCTGCCACCGATAAAACCGTGGAAGGCAAGATTGTCACGCTGCTTGCCCATCAATGCGGCCCGACCGGGAGTTTTGTTGATCCCGGGCCCTGGCGTCATGTGACAATTTTGGCAAGTGATGCCCTGCTTACCATATTCGTTGTTTTTCCAGTCCTCCCAGGTATCAATGATTTGCACGCCGCTGATAGGACTGATGACCATGTGGCAGGAGCCACAGAAGTCGGCCTTGGTGTGAATCTCCGTCTTTTTTACCTCGTGATAGAGCGATCTGCCATCACCGCGGGGGCCGAACTTCACATTACCCGGCTCGGAAACATGTCCCATGTTGAACATCTGCTCCACCCCGGTCACCGTGTGACAAAAATCACAGGAGATACCCCGGCGCGACGTTGTATCGAACTTGCTGCCGTCGGCAGGTGGTAGTAACCCTGTACGCGCCGCAATCGGCGCATGACAGGCACCGCACAGCAGGTCGGTGGCGCCGTCGGTTTCTAGATGAGCCAGGATATAGTCAGGTCGATACCACTTGTCCTCCCAGGCATTTGCATGCATGGAATGCGACCAGTCATCATAGATATCGCGATGGCAGGTCGAGCAAACCTTGGGATCCTCAAAGGCGCCGGGCTCGAACAATTGGGACTTTACAGATTTTGTTTCGACGGCCACGGCAACTTTCTCCGACTGCTTGGTTGTGTCGTCAACGACGGCAGCAACCTTCACTGTATTCGCCGGGGGCGGTTCACTCGTAGCGTTCAAAGTTCCGCACCCCAGAAAAAGGGCACAGGGAATAATCATTATGAGAAAAAGGGCGAAACGTTTCATTCTACCTCCTTCAGATGGGACTCAAAATGAAATAACTAACCCACTAAATTTACCGGTATTTGGTGTTTTGTCAACACAACCGGGGAGTATCCTCAGGGATGTTTGGCAATAGGCACTCCCCAGAAAAGGCTGTATTTCGAGTCAAGCGGAGCACCTGAATGTCTGCTTGCAAAGGGTTCTGGCAAATTCGGCCTAAGGCGCACTCGCGGCTTAAAAAAGCCGTCTCAAAAATTGTGACATGCCCTCTGCTGCAGAGCTTTACAAAATTTTACAAGAGTTAAGCCTGCGCCTAGGTATAATGCGATTGGAGATTCATCACTGCTTCAACGATCTTATTTCCTAAAAAAGAGGAGCCTTAAAATGATGCACTCTAACCATTTCGGTGGGTGGTTTTGTGGCCCAGGGAGCTTTTTCTCAGGATTCCCTTTCGGTGGATTTCTACACCTTGTTCTATGGGGGCTGGTGCTCTTCTTCCTCTACAAGCTTGCACGCACGGTCATGACAAAAAACAAATCTGCCGAACACTCAGAGTCCTTTACCATTCTTGAAAAACGATACGCCTCTGGAGAAATCAATCAGGAAGAATTTTTTAAACGGAAAAGAGACTTGGGCCATTAGCCCCCAAATATCTTTTTGAATCTCGAATGTAGTGATTTCCCCTTTTGAGAAAACATCGAAAATCCTCCCTGCATATTCATACTTCTGAGACGCAAAAGAGACGCCACAGGCGATTGGCTGAAATTAATTACAATATGACTCTATTGGTCATGGTTTGGTGGTAGTAGTTGCAGTAGGTAGAAGTGAATTCAAAATCCCGATAAAGCCAACCCTTCTGTGAGGGGGGATTC
>CAMYNC010000092.1 GCA_947259685.1 uncultured Desulfuromonadales bacterium
GAGCAGCTCTTCAAACTCAAGCAGTGCGGCCAGTTCGTTCTTGACCATGCGGCCGACCGGTATGCCGGTCCAATCGGCAATCACTTCAGCGATCGCCTCGGCGTTGACTTCCGGCTGCACCAGCGGCTGTTCGCCCTGGAGAGCTTTGAGCTGTTCGCGGTGTTGCGGGTCGGGCTGCTGCAACGGAATCACCACGCCGCCTTTTGTCTGAGGCAGTTCTTCTGACGCGTGAAACAACGCCTGCCGCTCCTGATGGATCCGTCCGACCAGCTCACCTTCAGCTTGCCATTGCTGTTCCGTCTCGGCCAACCGCTGGCCGGTGGTCTCCAGCTCCTGCTGCAAGGTTTCCAGCAGCCTGCCATCGACCGGCAGACCGTTGCGCTGTTCCTCGGCCAAATGTTTCAGGCGCCGTTCCAGGTAGGCAATCTGTTCGCGGTCGCTGTCGATGACCGCAGGCACCGCAGCCTGGCCCATCCGCACCCGGGCCGCGGCCGTATCGATCAGATCGATCGCCTTGTCCGGCAGTTGTCGGCCGTTGATGTAGCGGCTCGACAGCCGCACCGCAGCCTCGATCGCTTCATCGGTGATCAGGATGCCGTGGTGCTCCTGGTAAAGGGCTTTTAAGCCGCTGAGCATCACGATCGCATTGCGCTCGGAAGGCTCATCGATCTTGACCAGCTGGAAGCGGCGCTCAAGGGCCGCATCACGCTCGAAATACTGCTTGTATTCGCTCCAGGTGGTGGCGGCAATGGTGCGCAATTCGCCCCGGGCCAACGCTGGTTTCAGTAAGTTGGCGGCATCCCCCATCCCGGCATCGCCGCCAGCCCCGATCAAAGTGTGGGCTTCATCGATGAACAGGATAATCGGAATCGACGAACCCTTGACCTCGTCGATCACTGTCTTCAGCCGCTTTTCGAACTCCCCCTTGACCCCGGCTCCGGCCTGCAGCAATCCAAGGTCGAGAGTCAACAGGCGTACCCCCTTTAGCCCCTCAGGCACAGTTCCCGCCGCGATGCGCAGGGCCAGACCTTCGACCACGGCGGTCTTACCGACTCCTGCTTCGCCGACCACGATCGGGTTGTTCTTGCGGCGCCGGGTGAGAATATCGATCATCAAGCGGATTTCAGTGTTGCGGCCCAGCACCGGATCGATCTCCCCGGCGGCGGCGCGACGGGTCAGGTCGATGGTGTAATTATCGAGGTTTGAGCCCTGTTCAGCGGTCGACCCACCCTGCTCCTGCTCGGCTACCGTCGCCGAAGTGGCTGGCGAAGCGCTGGCAGCAGATTCCAAGGAGCCAGCCACAAGTTTGGGAAATTCGCGCCGCAACTGATCCAGAGGCAGTTCATCGAGCGAAGTGAATCCGTTTCCGGCCAGCAGCGGAGCCATTTCAGCCAGTGCCTCCAGCAGCACTCCGGAGCGGATGGCGCTTGCATTGTAATGCAACGAACTGGTCACCCAGGCCCGCTCGAAGAGCTGAAACAGCTGCAGCGAAAACGCCGGCTTGCCTGAATTTCCTGCCCGCTGGCGAGCCAGATTATCGAGCATCCCC
The DNA here is from genome assembly GCA_947259685.1 of uncultured Desulfuromonadales bacterium. The sequence continues at coordinate 1,550 of CAMYNC010000092.1, forward strand.
TGCCAGAGACTGTCCATATCGATTCCGTAATGGTTGAGAATCCGATCAAAATCTCCGCCCCCCTCTTCGAGCAGTTTGACCACCAGGTGCTCGATGCACACTTCATAGTGGCCGCGGGTGGCGGCAAAAGCGGCCGCAGACTCCAGCGCCTTGACACAGTGGCCGTTCAGTCGTTCGAGCAGGGTTTTGAGATGCTTATTGTCCATGGCAGATCATCCTGTTGTCGTGGTTGGCTATTGCATTTTAAAAGTTTATGAATATCCACTTTACTCAACTGAAATGGCCAAACCCGAAAAGATTGCACCGCAGAGATCGCAAAGGTCGCGGAGAAATTCAAAACAAACCTTATTATCTCTGCGTTCTTTGCGCTTCCTAGTGAGTGAAGCGAACGGGTGGTAAAAAGAATTACAAACTCTGGTAATATCTGGTGGAGCCAAGTGCATAACTAAGTAAAAGTCATTCTTTTCGGCCAGTCGCTGCTCAAAAACAGCTGCCCGGAAGATGAATCCGGTTGCCTTGCCGACCGATGTCGCCCAGCCAGGAGGTCCAGCCGAGTATCACATCCTGCTGTCCGAGCTGGTTCGCCGCCCCGTTTCCCGGCTGAATCTGCAGCTCAAGATCGAATTCCATGGTCGGATCAAGATACTGGCGGACCATCTGACCTAGCTCTTTTGCCTCCACCTGGCCCGGCAGCAGCGTTTTGGCCTTGGCCAGGGAAACCGGTCCAATCTGAAGCAGAATTTTGCGGCTCAAATCGAGAACCCGATCACCAAGCAGGGCGTTTTCCCCAAGCACCAGCGGCTCCGGTCCGCCGAGGTCGGGGACCTGATCGAGCCGGACCCAGCAGGGTGCGTACTGACAGATCTCGACCGGCAGCTGCAGATAATCTTCCAACAAGCCGATCAAGCCCTGCTTATTTTTCGCCCGGCTGCCGATCAGCCCGGCGTAAGCCAGGCTTCGTTCAAGCTTGGGCGCCTCTAGCCCGCCCAGTGCTTCAAGATATCGGGCGTAGAGCGAAGCCTGACCCTGGCCCCGGTGACCATGAAACTTTTTCCAGGCCAGATAGTGTAACTGGTAGAGGCGTTGATTGAAGACATCGAGAAAAGCGCGCAGGACCAGTCCCGACTCAGCAGCTTCGGCCACACTATCGAGAAAAAAATGCGGCAGCGGCGAATCGACTCCGTAAAGCCCAGAAAAATTCAGCTCAAAATCGAGCCGGCCTGTTTTATCAAGCTGGCAGCGGCGGATATCTCCAGCGGGAAAACTGATCTCCGGAGCCGGCCGCAGCCTGATGTTCCCGTTAACCTCCGAGAGCCCGGGTCGGCTTTCGGCGGCATCAGCCTCAACCAGCTGCAAAGCCTGGTAGAACTCATACTCCGGCGCATTCTCCAACAGATCGTTGATCAGCGCAGGGTGACTCCCCCGGGTCGCAGTCAGCATATCAATTCCCGGTTGGACGGTGAGAGCTGCAAGCGCGTTTCGACAAAGGTATTGAGCGGTGCCTGCATGCACATGAACTGATGCAAGACCTTGCCGAATACATAGCTATCAGCCTCGGACAGGTAGTTCTCTTCCTGGAGGCTCAGGGTCACCAGCATGCCGCGCAACAAAGCACCGCGCCGGATGCGATCGACCGGCTGAATGTTCACCGCCTTGATCCCGTCGATGCGGCGCCGGTTTTGCGGCAGCTCGCTCCAGTCGTAGAGGCTGAGCAGCCGTTGAAAATCCTCCGCCGTTGCAAGCTGGTTGAAATTGACCGTCAGATGCGAGATCAGGGTCATGCGGAAATCTTTGCGCCGTGGTGGAGGCAGCATCCGACTCGGCCGCAGCAGGTTGCGAACCTGGAGAAAGGACGGTAGCTCTGCCCCGGGAATTTTAAGCTGGTCAACCTGCAAGTATTGGCGCGGATAGTTACCGTTGCTGACGGTTAAATCGCAGGAGAGAGTCTCTCGAGCATAATCCAGATCCCCGCCAACCGCCAGACGGGTCGCCACCCCCAGCCCATCGGCAGTTCTGCGCCGGACCTGGTAGAAGCGCCCCTTGCCAGCCTGGCTGCGAAAACTGTGCAGCGAGGAATAGCTGTTGCGCCGGCCGCTGCCGGCAGCGGTTCCAGTCACCTGGTCGACACTGTAAACCTGGACCCCCTCAGGCGCCGAAATATCTGCAATAACCGGATATTCGCTACGCCGATGGGACAGGTTGATCGGTTCGCTGGTGGCCGGATAAAGGTTGATGGCCGGGGCACAAAACAGCCGAAAGTTATCTTTGTTGAGGCGATAATCGCTGTCGAGCAGGCGATCAAGATGGATGCTGACCTCGAATGCACCGCAACTGTTCGGCCAGTCGACAGCCTTCAGGTTGCAGAGGCTGATAAACTGAAATTTCTCCCGAAAGCAGAAGTATTCCTGCAGCAGCTGAAACCCGTGGAACGATCGACCCGAGGTGGGAGTAAGCAGATCCTCGGCATCGAGATGGCAGGGGCGGATACTGTCTGAGCCACTAAGTTCGACCTGCCGGCCGCCGCTCTGCTCTGGAAAGCCGACCTGGACGCGGCGCACCCCAGCGGTCAGAGCCCGGTAAAGAATCATCGCCACCGCTGGGTCAGCATGCAGATAAAGTTTTATTTCCTCCAGCTCGAGAGCATCAGCGAAAATACCGCTATCAAGCTGGAAGCCAAGTCGTAACAGCGAGCCTCCCTGCCCCGATTCTTCCTGGGAAAAACGGCTCAAGCGCAGCGGTTGCAGCCTGACCTCGCTGGTCGTGCGAAACCGGCAGATGCTGCGATCTTCGCCCACCGGCGAACTCATCATCAGCGCGCCCTTTTCCAGCAGCTGGGTTTTCTGCAGTTGCCCCTGCCTGGGGGTAAACTGGGCAATCGTCAAAGCGGGCAACGGCCGCAGGAAGTGGGGCCAGAGGTTGGCCAGCAGAGTCTCGGAAATTTCCGGGACATCATCATCGATCCGCTCTTTAACCTGGGCGGTCAGAAATGCCATCCCCTCCAGCAGGCGTTCAACGTAGGGGTCGCGATCTTTAAGCTCTCCCAGGTTAAGCATGCCGGCTTTTTCCGGGAAGGCCCGTGCGAATTCCTGGGCCGTTTCCTGCAGCAGACGCATTTCGGCGTCGAAGTAATCGCCCATTTCAGGAGCCTTCAGCCTGCAGGTCAACCCTCGCCTGCCCGCTGCTGTAGAACGAGGCGATAAACCTCATCGGCTGTCCGCAACGACTGCGAGCAAGAATCTCCAGACGAACCCGATCCTCTCCCGGTTGAGCCGATTTGGGCCGCACCTGAAGTTGAACCAACCGCTGCTCGAAAAGCTCGATCGCCTGGCGCACTGTTGCGGTCAGTTCGTCGAGAGAATAAGGCAAGGCCTCGAACATTGCCGCCACATCAGGCAGACCGTAGCCGGGAAGGTGCGGCAATACGCCGCGCCGGCCATTGAGCAGCCGCTGAAGATGATCGCAGATACTCAGTTGCAGATCGCCTTCGAAAGAATGTCTGCCGACCGGTTGGCCATTCTGATAGCGTCCCATCAGGACATCGAACAATGCATGTGCCATGACTATTCCCTGAAAAGTTTCCCTGCAGGGCACAGCTGTGCCCTGCAGGTGTTTGCCGGTCGGCTAAATTAGCGACCTTCGGTCCAGGAATCGGAGAACTTGATGTTGCCATCAAGGTAGGTCCAGGTGATTTTGGCATAGCGTGCCGAAATCTCTTCCAGGTGCGGGTAACGCTGATTTTGGCATAGCGTGCCGAAATCTCTTCCAGGTGCGGGTAACGCTCCTTGTCGATGTCCTTGACGTTGTGCATGGTTGGTTTCACCGAAGTGATTTTGACGTCTTCCAGAGTGTGACGGAAGTATTCCTGCTCAGTGCCGGTATCATCGATCCGATACCAGCGGAGCTCAACCTTCTTCAGGGTCTGACCGTTGCTGCAGGCCTTGTACAGGTAGGGTGTGGCCGAATCAAAAGCCTTCAGAAAGCTGAACGGCTCATGCTTGCGGGTGCCGGTCAGGGCGCCAGTGTCATTGTCGGTCGGAATGCGCAGTTCATGATCGAAACCAAGAATTTCAACGCTCCCCTCGCGGCCGGCGATGGAAACGGGGCCTTCGACTTTGGTGCCTTGTTCGTCAGTGATCCACATGTAACCAGGAATTGCCATTGGTACCTCCTCCTATTTCTCTAGGTGATGTAGTAAGCGTCTACGACGCCGGGAAAAGAAACAACACAATCTGCCATTGGCGAATTAGGCTTCGCCTTTTGGCATCTGGGCAACCAGATTCAGTTTGACGTCCATCCCCTCGATCTGGAAATGGGGGACAACGTACAGGGTGACACTGAAGTAACCCGGATTTTCAGGAATTTCCTCAACGATGATCTTGCCGTCCCGCAATGGATGGGTGGCGATCAGCTCGGGCTCCGGATCCTTCATCTTGGTGACCAGCGTCTGCAGCCATTCGTTGAGCTCGTTTTCCAGCACCTGGCGGCTCTTGGTGGTGCCGATATTTTCGCGCTGCAGCACCTTCAGGTAATGGGAGATACGCGACACCAGGAACAGGTAAGGAAGCCGGGCGTTGATACGGCTGTTGGCGGTGGCTTCGGGGGTCGAGTACTCGGTCGGCTTCTGCACCGAATTGGCGCTGAAGAAACAAGCGTAATCGCTGTTCTTGTAGTAACTCAAAGGGATAAAACCGAGGTTCGCCAATTCCAGTTCGCGGGTTTCGGAAATAATCATTTCGGTGGGGATCTTGTTTTGCATCCCCTTGCCGGCATCATACTGATGCAGCGGCAGATTATCGACCCGGCCGCCAGCCTCTGGACCGCGCACGTTGACCGCCCAGCCGTGCTTGGCGAAACTGGTGGCGATATTTGAAGCGAATGCGAACACGGCGTTGCCGAACAGGTAGTTTTTATGCCCCTCGGCCTGCACCACCTCTTCGTAGTTGAAGCTGCGCACCGGATTGCTGTCCTGGCCGTAAGGCAGTCGCAGCAGAAAGCGCGGCATCACCAGACCGACATAGCGGGCATCTTCCGATTCCCGGAAGCTGCGCCACTTGGCAAATTCAGCTTTGTCCATGTAGGTGGCCAGATCGTTGATCTTGGGAATATCGTCGATGCTCTCCTTGCAGAAGAATTTCGGTCCGGCCGAGGCCAGAAACGGGCAGTGAGCGCTGGCCGAAACCCGTGAGATCTCAGACAACAGAGCGATATCCTGAGCCGAATTATCGAATTCGTAATTGGCGATCACCGTCGAAATCGGTTCGCCGCCCGGGGTGTCGTACTCGTTGACGTAGATGTGTTTGTAAAGACCGGTCTGAATGGTCTCCGGCGCCTCCTCGAAATCATCCAGCAGGTCTTCCTTTTTGCAGTCGAACAGTTCGACCTTGGTGTTAGCGCGAAAGTCGCAGCGTTCAACCAGAAAACTGAGCCCACGCCAGGCCGATTCGATTTTCTGGAATTCCTCATGGTGCAGCACTTCATCGAGCTGAGAGCTGATCATGCTGTCGATCTGGGCGATGTAATCGTCCAGCAAGGTCTTGTCGATGCGCTCGATGCTGGTGCGGTTTTTAGCCGCCAGATCGACAAACACCTGGATCCCGGCGGTCAAACGTTTATCCAGGGAAATATCCGCCATCCGCGCCGGATCAGCGAATGTATTCAGGGCAATATTCTCCCCCAGGGGGGCAATATCGACCAGATCGCAGAGACGTTCATAGGTACTCTGCTCCTGGGTCTCTTCAAGGATAACGCTGTTGCTGGATAGATTTTCTTGTATGGCCATATCGATTACTCCAATAAGTCGAAATGCCTGCGGCCTAAATAGACGCAAGCCTTATTCTTTTTAGTCCTGGTCGGCGTCCTGCATCGGCCGGGCAGCGGTTTCGCTGGAGATCATCTGCTCAAGTTCCTGCTGCAACCCTTCGAGTTCCGGCTGATTTTTGACAATCTGTTCCAGCTCCTTGCGGAAGCTGGTATTGTCGAGCAGGTTGGATTTCAGATCTTTCAACAGGTTGCGCATCGCCATCATGCTGTGCAGTTCAGGAACCTGCCCGGCGACCTGTTCGGGATGAAAAGACTTCATCGATTCGAACTTAAGATCCACATCAATCTCGCTGCCGTCATTGGCCAACCGGTTCGGAACCTGGTAACGGACCTGCGGTGAGATGTCCTTGAGGACCGATTCGAAATTGTTTTTGTTGATTTCAATCCGCTCGCGGTCGACCAGGCGCCCTTCTGCCTTGCCGTTGCTGAAATCGCCCATCACCAGCATCTTCAAAGGCAGTTCGACTTTCTTTTTGGCGCCGCCGGTTTCAACATCGAGCGAGATGTTGATACGGGCTTTGGGAATTTCTTTCTGAAAACTGTCAGCCATGGTTTATCTCCTTTATTAGTTTGAGGCTCGTCGCTATATCTTTAACCGTCATGCTGTAAAAAAAATGTAGTCGCTGCATTGCTTAGACTAACCGCGCCGCTATCTCAGGTGCGGTGCAGCAGATCTGCCGCTTTAGCCGGGCAATGGCTGCATTCAGTAGGGCTTTTTCCTCGCCAGAAGCTTTTTTCAAGCAGCCCTGGCTCGTCTCAATGTGCAAGGACCAGATCTCGATCGCCAATTCCGGCTCCCAGATATCCAAAGATTGCGCCTCGACCTGGGTCGCCAGAGCTTCAAGCAGCGGCAGAGCAATCCCCGCTTTACCGCCTTCGAGACAGAGCCTGGCCTTGGCCAGTTGCAATTGCAGGCGTTGTTTTTCATCCCGCGCGGCACACTCCTTCAGCAGACTAAGCGCACCGGGGAGCTGTTTTTGCCGCAGCAATTTCCGGCCGTTCTCAATCAGCGCCTCAAGCTCCTGGGTGAAAACTTCTGTATTAACCGGGCTGGCAGCTGCGGGCAGCAGGCGCTCTTCTAGCCAGTTGCGGGTGCTCAGATCAGCAAAAGGATAATCGTTCTCAAATTGCAAGCTGGGCAATTCAGGTAATCTGCGCACCAAAACCAGACTCTGCTGAGTAATAAGCTCAGCCAGGTCAGCGCGGCCCATGCTTTGGGCGGCCTCGCTGGCAATACGCTGAAGATCAAGCAAAAATTGGCCGCCAGGTTCAAGAAACAGGCTTTCACAGAGACTCAGCAAGGCTTCGGGATGATTTCCTCCGGCAAGTTGCGCTAATTCGTTAAGAGCCGTTTGCCGTGGTGCAGGAATCCGCGTCTGGCGGTTTTCATTTGGTGGCAGTTGTAATGCCCCCCAACGCAAAGCACGGCTGAAGGCAATCGCCCGCAGTTCATCGTTGCTCCCGAGCAGGTAATCCCGGATCGCCCGGGTGGCGGTCACCAGATCGCGTTCAGAGGTGATTGTGCCCAGTTCAACCGGGGCATCGGCCAGCGTATTGGCTGCCAGCGATAAATTCCTCTGCGGCTGTGTTTCGGGCGCAGCGGGTGCCTCAGGGGCTGCTGCGACGGGTAACTGTTCCAGTCTGCTGTCGAGAACCGCTACCAGGGAGGTCCAGCAGGGGGCTGAGTCGCCATAGGTATCCCGGATGGTTTGATTCAACGAGGCAATCAATAACCGCAGTTCACGCAGCTGGAAGCCCTCTGCCTGAGCCATCTTTTGTCGCGCGTAGCCTTCCAGCTTACCGTTATTCAACCATTCCAGAGTCCGCACCCGCATCGACTCCTTTTGCGGATGAACGTTTTTTCCATAGCCATCGATCAGCGCCTGATAAACCCTGACAGCGTCAATAAGTCCTGCAATGCCTGAGCAGTAGGTTGCGGCCAGCAGCAGATATCCGGCCACCCGCAGGTCCTTACTCTGAGTCGAAAGAATTTCCAGACAAAGCTCTTCTACCCTGACGAAATCGTTGTTTTTAAGCTTGTCGATCTCCCGCTTGATCATTCCGAAATGATCGCCATAGCGAGGGTCTTCACCGCAACCGTTGCCGTTCAATGGATCGGCGATTTTCCGCAACCATTCAGGTTGCGATGCCAACTCGAGCCCTTCGGCAGCCTGCGAACTCATGACAGCGCCTCGCGCCGACCGGCCTTATAAAGCACTTCCAACAAGCTGGTGGTTTCGCCAGCCAGCAGGCGCTTAAGATCTTTGCAGGTGAGTTCTTCCTGGGGTGCGATCAAGGGACGGGTCAGGTCCAGAACCGAGCCATCGTCGATCTCAGCGTTGAGCAACTGCAACAGAAAGGACCCGGGCAGGGGTTTGAAAAACACCGTTAAGGCTGCCGGTTGTTCGGTACCAGCCCGGCTCCAGAAACATTGAGCGCGCCAGGAACGATTTTCCAGCACCGACTCGATGATCTGCAGCCAGAACACCACGTAAGCCGTCTGCTCGCCGGAGGCCGGAATCGGTAGCCGAAGCCCCCAGTTGGTGCGGCTTGGACCACGCCGGACTACGGTTCTCAGGGCGCTGAACAGAGCGGCAAATAGGGCCTCTCGGTCTTCACTCCCGGCCTGAGGCAACACCTGTTGCCAGAGCTGCGGCAAAGAAATTTTCTCCAGCAGGGAAATCTGTTGTTCCAGCAGCTGTCGTTTGGTCAGACCGGTATCGCGCTGCGAGACTCCATCGACCCGGCTGGTGAGTAGGCTGAGTGGCTCGCTGGTCCAGTTTTCATGGAAAATCGCTTCGCTGTCGCGATAAAATTCCTGGTAGACCAAAGGCACCACCGACTGCATTTCGCGAAATAATTGTGCTTCGGCTGAAACAAAAATACTGAAGGGATAGTTGCGGCCGCTCTTGTCTCGGCTGGCGATCAGGGACCCGGCCAGGGTGCGTTCCTGCTCGCCACCGATCAGCAGAAAATGATGGCGGGGAAAGTTGCGGTAAACCTCGGGAAAGCCATCCGGGTGTTTGCGGCTGAGCAGGCCGATTCCTTCCTGAAGCCATTTCTCAAAGGCCACCACCTCGCGGGAATTCACATTGTGGCGAATGAAATCGGCACGGATCGGCATCTTGCCGAAACACCCGGTCTGATCCGGCGACGCGATCCTGGGTTGAGATTTAGCAGTTTTGGAGAATAATCCGAACACGTTTAAGGCTCCCTCGCAGCAGATCAGAACAGGTTGCTCGGCAACTCGAAGCCGGTAAAGATATTCGGATCGAAAAGGTTGTTTTCCCGATCGGCTTTAATCTTGAACTGAACAACAATCGGCTGTTCGCCCTCCGTTTTCAGCTCCCAGACATTCAGGAACTGAGTCCCACTCTGCCTTTCGATCTTGGCCTTATCCAGCAGATGAAAGATTCCCCAGATGCCATCCACCTCAAGTTCAGCGCGAGCGGCGCCAGCACCAGCAATTCCATAGACCTTGGCATTGAACTTTTCAGCATCAGCCGACCAATGAAAGGGGCGCCACTCCTGGGGTTCGTTGCGGTAGCGGTAGACCTGACCGTTGGCCTCGAAATACATTTCACTCAACCCCCGGGTCGGCATGGGGTAGACAGAAAAACGGATTTCCGGGTCGTTGCTGCCCCGTCGGAACAGGCCGGAACTGATTTTTTCCGCTTGAGACAGGGAGCCGAGCAGTTCCTGATTGAAACCGGGGCCGAGGTTCAACCAGGTTTTCTCCTGCCAGGAACGCCGACCTTCTGAAATAAACGGTGCCAGTTGCCCTTGGACAAATGACCAATAGATGCCATCCTCCGGGCGGAAGAAGTCGGCCAGATCGATCAGAGCAGCATCGCTGCCTTCGCGATCGAAGGGAAACCGCCCCTGCAGCCGCTCCTTGTAGCTGGCCAAAACGGCCACTTTCCACTCACGCTGCAGGTCCTTGTTCGCCTCCTGCAGAATAATCCGCCAGGCATGACGAATCGGGGTAATCAGAATTTTTGAGCCCAGGCTGCGCGTGCGCGCCTCGATGCCGTTGAGCAGACTCGAGGTGGAAACCCAGCTTTTATAGAGTTCAGAACTGGCCCCACCGCCACTGAGGATGTTCGCTGCGTAGTCCTTTGCGCCGCGCGGAACATCGACCGCGGCGGCCAGCCGATCAAGCTCACTCTGTACGGTGGAGATGGCCAACAAATACTGATTGACCAGCAGGCTGACGGTCATTTTCTCAGCCGGATCAGCGAGTTTGCGCAGGTCTCGCAGTACCCCTTCAAGCTCGGCGACCGGTTGCCGGTTCCCGCTATCAGCACCGGGAACCGGTTCGGTTAGATTGATATTCTGCGAAACACTACGCAGCAGTTCCCCGATCGGTCCATCACTGCGGGCCAGGAGGAGAATTTTTTTACTGGCGTCTGGCAGCGAATTAAACCCCTTGATCCACACCGACTCCAGCATGCTGAACCAGGCGTTGGCATAATTGCTGAAATATAGTTCGCGAATCTCTTGGGTCAAACGCTGGGCTAATTCCTTATTGATGCTGCCCTCTTCCGGTTCCTCAACCGCCACCGGTTCTGCGGCGACAGCTTGCTCTTCCTCTACTGGTTGTGCTTGGTTACGGTAGTAGCCGATGACCCAGTCGCCGCGGCTGGCAGCGACAATGACATTGTCAATTTCCGGACCGACAAATTCATTCCAGCCCTTTGCCGTATAGATGCCAGGCAGGGTTCTGTTGCTGGTCATCACCCCAACCGCAGTGCCCTTGACCAGGTCATTCAGACTGCGATCTTTCAGGGACAGTTTGGCCTTACTCAGAATCTGCGCATACAGACGCTCTGCATTGGGCGGCGTGCGCAGTTGTTCGCGGGCTTTGGCAACAATTTCACTGCGGCTGGGCCAGGCCTTTGCCAGCATCGGATCTTCGGCAGGCAGCTGCATATGCTCGAGATAGAGTCGGACCAAATCAGCTAATTGCTGCCCTGCGGCTGGGTCGAAAACCAATTCGGGATTGCCGCGCCGAATCTGTTCTTTCCAGAGCGCCACCAGGCGTGGGACAACAAGCGCCGGGTCGATCCGTTCGGGCTCAGACATCATCAGATAAATTTTAAGATCGCGATAATAGTCTTCGCGGATTTTTTCCTGCCCTTTATTTCCGGAGGCTTCCCATTGGCGGGCAAAGTTATCCAGGCGATACTCCAGGGCGGTCACCGTCGGCCGGAAACTGGTCTGCTCCAGCCCCTCTAGGAGGAGGCTGCGGGTCGGTTCTATCTGCTGATCTCCTTGATAAACACCGAGCATCAGATGCCAGGGCAGTCGCTCCCGATAGCTCAACAAGGTCTGATAATGTTCGTAGCCATCTGCCAGAGCAGTAAACGCCTGCTGCTGAGAGGGGGTTTCCGCTGTCAACTCCTGACGCAATGTCTGGGCCACCTCAGAACCGTTGTTGATCAGCAGAGTATTGCTGGTCAGTGAGGTGCTGAGCAGCAACACCGCAGCCGTAATCGCCGCCAGGCAAGTCATCACCCAGGCAGTCTTGAACCAACGATGTACCAGTTCACGGCGGCGGTTTTTACTCACTCCTTTGGCGTTGGGGAAAATCACCTCCTGAAAGAGTTTTTTGATAAAAAAGCTCTTGGCCTCTCGCCCTTCGCCGGCAGGCTCATTTTCTACGTAACCGAAAGCCTGGCGGAGATTGCCGACGATCCGTTGAATCGGGGTTCCCTCCTGAGTGGCGCTGGTAAAGTAAATGCCGCAGAAATGGGGTGTTTCCTGATATGGATTGTTCTGTACCAGGCTATTGATAAACTCCACCAGTTTGTCGGCGGTCGCCTGGAATTGCGCGGAAAAATCGAAAATTTCATGCTTGGCCTCAAATTTTCGTTCCATCGACAGCTTGCGCAGCCGCAGTTCACAGAGACGCTGATAAAGCTCAGCCATCCTGGCTTCGAACCGGCTTGCTAAATCGCCATCAGCGCTGTTGCCAGCCAACCAGCCCCCCCAAACCTGATTTCGATCGGCTTCCCGCAGATCCTGAAAATAGGCTTCGAAACCATGCAAGAGGTCGCATTTGGTTAAAACAATATAGACCGGGAAAACGCAGCCAAGCTGGGTGGTCAGCTCATTGAGTCGATCGCGGATAACTTTGACGTGCCATTCCAGGCCAGCCTCATCGGCGGTGAGCAGGTCAGCCAGGCTGACTGCGACCATCACGCCATTTAGGGGAATCCGGGAACGGTGCTTTTTCAGCATGGTCAGAAAAGCCGACCACTCTTCGTGATCATCTTCTTCAGTGGTATAGCGACCTGCGGTATCGAGCAGCACCGCCTCGTTGGAAAACCACCAGTCGCAATTGCGGGTGCCGCCAAACCCTTTGATGTCGATGTCACTGCCTTGCGCATAAGGAAAGTTCAGGCCCGAATTCCGCAGCAAAGTGGTTTTTCCCGCAGCTGAGGGGCCAATGATCATGAACCAGGGCAGCGCATAAAGTGCGGCGTTGCCGCGGTAGCCAATCCCCAGCTCGGAGGATTTAAGCGAAGCGATAGCCTCATCCATTTTGCTGCGCAGTTCCTCAATTTCCAGTTCGCGACCCGCTGTATCTCCCCCCTGGGACTGCAGTTCCTTTTTGAAGCGCGCAGCACGCCGGCGCAGCAGCAGGAGCCGCAGCAGCCATACGCTGAGGGCAAACAGCAGAATGCCGCCGATGACGTATAAGCGCAGCCGCTCAGACTCGAGACCGACATAAGGTCCGGCCCACCAGACCAGAGAGAGTAACAACAAGAGACCGACGATACGGCTGCCGGAACGTCCCAGCAGGTAAGCTTGTAAAAATATCAGAATGTTTCTCATTGCTTCGTTCCGGTCGGGCTTGGGTTGGACATTTCTTCCGCTTCGTTTTCAGGGGCGGCGGCCACAGCAGACTGACGAGCATGGCTGCTGAGTGCGTCCTTAGAGGCCAGAATGGTGGTCAAACTCGAATCGACCAGCTTTTCCACCGCCAGCGAATAGCCGAGGTAAGTGAAGAAGATAACCGATACGGTCACCACAGTGATGACCCAGTAGGGAACCTCACGGCGGACCCTGGCGATCAGCGGCACCGCCGGAACACCGGCCGGCGACAACCTCGGATCGATAACTCCCTGATAGCCTTCGATCTGGCTGCGCAGATCGACCTGCAGAGCCATCAGCGGCTCAAGACCTTTGATTTTGTAGATTCCCTCGAATCCCAGTTGCAGGCAGGTGTAGAACAGTTCCAGCAGGTCGGCGTTGGCTTCCCCCCCCTGACGGAGCTGAGTCAGGCGTTCAAAAAATCCTTCCCCGGCAAGGTGGTCGCCAAACAGCTCCAACTGGAGAGGCCGCCCCATCCATTCGAGACGCCCCGGCCAGTCAGAACTCAGCACCGCCTCATCAATATAGGCCGCCAGGGCATACTTGGCATCCCTGAGGGCTGTGCTGCCGATCTGACGCTCGAAGGCCAGCCGCTCCATGGTATCGAAGCCGGCGAGGATTTTTTCCCGATACTCAAGCTCGAGAGATGCCCCTCGGTCGCCTTTGGTGAACACCGCGAGCAAGGAAAAAATCGGCTCAGCGCATTCGAGTAACGGATTGGTACGGATCGATTCAGCGTTTTTTTCCATCGGAATTATTCCTGAACAGAGACCAGATTTATGCTGGCAGCACTGAAACTTTGGGGTAAAAAGAGCGCCAGGCTGCGTTCGTCAAGGACCTTGTTCCAGAAGTCACCACGGGCTTCGATACGAAAGTATTCACAGCCGCTTTTGATGGACAGCTTATTCGGCGGGCGCTGGGTGTGCACAATGTGAATTCCCGGTAGAGCCGAAGCCACGGTGATTTCGATGGTCCCGCGCGAGCTGACTTTGATCTGCCGGGCGAAATCGGTAATCCAGATCGGATCTGCCGCTTCGAACAGGACCTCCAGATAAAGACTGCACTGGTTCAAAGTTTGCTCATCGATATCGGCCACCGAGAGCAATGCGTCAGTCTCTTTGATCAGGTTAAGCGCCGCGGTTCGTGACGTAAGGGTGATATTGACCACCTCGCCCAACAGCTCTTCAAAGCGCCGAAACACCGGAGCAAGTTCGGCGTGTTGATAGGCAGGGATAGCTGCTGCTTCGCCATCAGGAGTAAACGCGCAGAGGCCGCCAACAGCCTGGCAGAGAATCCGGTAAAGCTGCTCGGGATGGAGTTCGGGGTGGCGCTGAAAATGCTGGAGCAAAGGAAAAATTGAGCTCAGACTGCGCAATAACATGAACTGGGCAGGATCGGTCCGGGCAAACTCAGAAGGCCCCCCGGAAAAGTTCGCTTTACGATCGTTAAGACTGCGCAGGCGCGCGCTGATCCCCTCGATCAAACGATTGACCAGGTTCAGCAGAAAAGGCGCAGCCCCGATATGCACCACCGGCGGGACATAATCGGTCAACAGCCGGTAACTGCCGTCACCAGAATTGACAACTTCAGCAATTTTCAGGGTAACGAATTGCTCTCGGGCCTCTTCGCCAGTCAGCAGAACCAGATTGGGACGGGCCAGCAGCACTTCTCGCTCGCGATTATTATCATATTCATCGAGCAATGGCCGGTAATCTGCCCGCCAGGCGCTGAGCTGGGATCGACCCGGGTAGCCGGAGATACCCTCGACCTGCTGGTTCCCCGGAATGCCCAGGTACAACTCGACAGTCTGACCGCCCCCCGCCTGCAGTTCGCAGATCAGAGGCTGGTCCTGGCCGGCTTCGTAGCTGACCTGGCGGCCATCAGGGAACAGCACGCAGGCCTGTTGCAAGCGAAAGCGACCATTTTCAAGAGCCCTTTCATCAACGCCGAACTCTATCAAACCCCAGGAAAATGGGTGATAGGCTCTATTGTGAAGTTGCTGGCTGTTTTCCAGATAACGGTCCCAGGCCTGAAAATGCTGTTGCCCGAGAAACACCCCCTCGGCCCAGACGACCTTATTTAAATCCTTCATTTCCGCGAATCCTTTAGGGCCTGTTTCAGTCAAGAACCTCGATGGCGTTACCCTTCAGGTTCACCACCAGCTTGCTGGAAAACTTGCGCTTGAAGAAACCGTTAGCAACCGGCTGGATAGACCGCCAGGCTTCCTTTTCCGGCTTGCGGAAGATCGCCATGACGCCCACATAGCGAGTTTGGGGGTGGCGTTGGTAAATCAGCTGTTTTTGCGAAGCCGGGTTGATGGTCAAACTCTCCTTGGTCAACAGGCTGTCGCCCAGGGTGACCAGATCCTTTTTCCAGAGGTCGGCAAAGCTCGCTTCATCGAAAGTCTTCTGTTCCGAGAGCTGATAAATATTCACTATCACCGGTAAGGGCTCACTTTGCTCGTTAAGGTTCAGGTTGGCTGTCGATGACATGTTGAGGTGCAGCTGCGAACCGGAGCAGCCGGCTGTCAGCAGAAGGCCCAAAGCAACCAGCAGGGCAGGCAGAAAACTGATTTTTTTCATGGCAATATCCTCCAAACAATTTCATAAAAGGAGCTACTTAGGGCCGTTTTTTTTCCCGTTCGCGGACGTAACCGGCAATAAAACCACCGATCACCAGATTTTTCAGACGCAACTGCTGGTCCTCGGCATAACGACGATGCAGATTGCGATAGTTCCGCCAGGCGAAGGGACGCAACCCGAGGACCCTCACCGACCGTTTCTCGACCCGCTCAGGACTGAGCTGATCAACCGTTTCATTGGCAATTCCCTCCAAAGCACTGATCAGCGCAAGCTGGTGCTTCAGCAGGTCGTCCAGCAATAGCTGCAGCCGCTGAGCGCCCTCTTCGCCTTCGCACAACCACTGGCGGATGATTTTTTCTGGCTGCTGCCCCTTGAACGGCTCATACTCGTTGCTGAATACGCGGCCATATTTCAAGCCGAATTCATCAGCAAAGCAACGCTGCCCCTCAGCCAACTGCGCAAGCCCCTGAACCAGCACTCGGGCCCCCTCAGCAGAGGACCTGCGAACGCTTTGCTTTCGGACTGGCAATGCTGGCGGTTGCGGCGTTTTCTGATTTTCTTTCATGAGGTCATTTGCCCTGTCGATGCCAGACTAGCGTTACAGAAAAATCTTCACTCCAACGTTGTCCGCACCCGTTCCCTACCGCAGATAGAGAGGTGTTGCGAAGACAAGTTTGAAGCGGCCGTAAAAATGCTTGATTTCAGCTCTGAGGAGTGAGGCTTCGGGAGCTCTTGTCAGCCACACAAACCGACAGCAATAGATATTTCTTTAGGGACTTAGGCCAATTACTGGCCAGAGAAAAAACAGGAAGGTCCCCCCCTTACAAACTGCTGGCTTAATTATAAAACCACACTGAATGGGCTTTACTACCATTAGAGTTCTTGCTTGTCAATCCGAAATAGACCATCAAAAAGGAAGATTTTTAGAGGTAGCGACAGCCGGCGGTATTGTGGTAAAAACCAAGCCATTTTGCAATGATTAAATTGAATTTTTACCTGCGTAATCGCCCACATAAAGCGCACTTAAATATTTCTTTTTAATCACAAGATACTTCAGGAGGGGAACATGAAAGTCACGGCCAACCGGTCCCAGCTGCATTTGCAGGTCGGCTCGTCCAACCTGCCGGTTCTGAATTTGGTCGGCCAGGAAGCCATTTCTGAGCCGTTCGATTTTCAGATCGATATTCTCACCGCGTCCGGCTTCGCCATTGCAAACGCTGTCCTCTCACCAGCCAAAGTATCCCTGATCGGCAAAGATGGCAGCAACCGAGAACTCGCTGGAGTCATTACCGCCCTTGAAGAAAAAGGCACCCACGGCGACGGCTACCGAATAATGGTGGTGCGCCTTGAGTCACAACTGGCTCTGCTCCGGCAGCAAAGCGATACCCGCATCATCCTCGGCAAGACGGTCGTTGAAATCGCCACTGCCCTCCTTCTGGCCCAGGGTTTCTCCTCAGCGCAAATTCGTTTCCAGTTAACACGCAACTACCCGGTGCGCCCCTACACCCTGCAGGCGGACGAGACTGATTTTGATTTTTTGCAGAGAATCCTTGCCGGTGCCGGAATATTTTTCTGGTCAGAGATCGAGGACGAACACGAAGTCATCCATTTCACCGATCATAACTGTCACCTCAATTTCATTGATCGCCCCATCGTCCGTTACCAGCCTGCGACCGCAATGGAATCGCCCCTGGCCTCGGTTGAGTCGACCGGAGTCAGCCATTTGGAAATCCATCAAAGCATGGTGCCGGCCGAGTTTCAGATTCACGATCGCAACGAAAACCTACCGGCGTTAACTCTCCAGGCGAGCGTGCATAGCAACGCAAAGTTGGGAACCTGTAAATCTCCGCAAACCCATTTCGGTACCGGAGCTCAGGGAGTTGACCAGGCCCGCGACCAAGCACAGCTCAAGGCTGAGCGGGCAGCCGTGGAAAGTTATCAGCTGCTTGCCTCCAGCGACGTTACCAGCCTCGGTGCCGGGCGGTCGATCAGCTTGGATGCTGCCAGGTTAGACAGTAAATTGAATGGTGACTACCATCTGCTTCGAGTTGCTCACCAGGCAAGTCAAAGAGCCGGATCGGGAGTCGCCGGCAATGATTTGGCCTACAGCAATCAAGCCTGGCTGATTCCGCGTGAAACCCCCTTTCGGGCTGCTATACCGCCAGGCCCGAAACTTCCCATGACCTTTACCGCCCGGATCGAAAGTGACGGCCCTTACGCCCAACTCGATGACGCCGGCCGTTACCGATTACGCACCCATTTCGACCGCGAGCAACGCCTACATACCGAAGCGAGCATCCCGATCCGGCGGCTATCCCCCTACGGTGGGCCTCCAGGCACAGATCCGACCGGTCTGCATTTCCCGCTGCTCGACGGAGCTGAAGTCCTGCTGAGTTGCCTGAACGGCGACCCTGACCGGCCGATGATCGTCGGCGCCCTGCCCAACCCGGCCAATGCCAGCCCGGTCACCAGTGCCAACGCCCACCAGAATCGGCTGCGCACCGCCGCCGACAACGAGCTCTGTTTCGACGATAAAATTGACCAGGAAGCGATCACCCTACGCACCTTCGCTGGGCAAAATATCCTACAGTTGAACGCGGCTGCCGTCGGCCACCAAATCCGGCTCGACTCAAAGCAGGGAGCGATGCAGTTGCAGGCGAAAAAGACCATGCACTTGCAGAGCGATACAACAATAACCGAACGCAGCGGCGACGACCGGGTTCAGATCGTCGAAAACCGTCACCAGACCCAGACCAACACCGGCGAAATCCACCACCAGGCCGCCACCGACTACGTTCAGGGCGCGGCCCAAAACATCCGCATACATGCCGGCGGCAATATCGAACAGACGACTGGCGGCCATATGCGCATCGACGTTGAACAGGGCAAACAGATCACTGTCGCAGGAGCCAAAGCCAGTTTCACTGTCCAGGACGGCAACCTGCAGCTGCAGGCAGCCAAGGAAATCAAGATTACCGGGCAAGGAGGCGGCGACATTAGCTTCGGTCAGGGGGGCGGCGGCTTCGTCATCAAGACCGATGGCAGCGTGTACCTCTATGGCAACAAGGTCAGTCTCAAAGGCGGCGGGGTCAGTCTGAATGGGTATGTCAATTACTCAGTCGGCGCCGGGGCACCGATGCCCAAGGGACAGATCGCAGCGCCACTCCCTCCTCAGAAAATCGCTCCGCTGGTTGATGAACAGGCCCCTGCGGTTTTTAATCTGGCCTGGAGCCTCAACCAAGCATCGGCGGGTGAGGAGGTCGAAGCGATGTTCAGCGTGAGAAACTTCCAAGGGGGTGAGACGGCGNNATCTCTATTTACGAAGTCGGTGAAAATGAACGAAAACAGCTGAGCGGAACTTTGACCTGTACTCTTGACGACGGCATGGGCCATTTCTCACTACCATGGAGACGATCCGAAGGAGCCGTCCCACAAGATTTGCGGGATGATGAAATGGCGCAGGAACTGAGCCCGCTGAAGTACACCTTTGAGGTCGAAGTTGACGGCCACCACTGCCAAGCCCCATCCAGCGGCTTGCTACTGTCCTAACAGGTCGTTGCTGCAACCAATGTCCCGGATGGATACCAACACCCGATAGGACCCAGCTAGTGCTAGAGGCTACTGAAGAACGCTGCCACTGTGCGCAGCCCAAGGAGGAAATGCAGTTCTCGACCGAGCCTTCCATCCCAGGGAATAAGTATTGGAGCTAAACTCTTGCCACTCGGATGCTGAAGCCTTGGCGGTTACTTCCGCCGCCCCCGCGGCCGTCTCTCGCGCCTGGGCCTTTCTGAAACCTCCTCAACAACCGGTGCCGCGGTTGGCTTCGGCCGCGCGGCGCTGACGCTGATGCAGCGGTTGATCAGCCGGGTGCCATCCAACATGTTCAGCGCCTCTCTGGCTTCGGCGGCGGTGGCCATGTTGACGAAAGCGCAGCCTTTGAACTGACCCGACTTCGGATCGGTGATCATGTGGATGGAACGTACCTTTCCGCAGACCGCAAACAGCTTGCGTAAATCCTCTTCTTCAACATCGAAGGAGATATCGCTGACGAACAGATCTTTGTTGGTCGATTTTTCTTTCATGGAGTTGATCTTTCTTCAGATGCCTGATAACCGCCGCAACCGGTGGCGGTGGCATGCTGCTGATGTTCCGGATAACCCCGGCAGTGGTCGGGCTTGATGTCGTCGATTCCGCATAGGTGGCCACTTTGATCGAGGCGATCGAGCAGCCAGGGGCAGCGCTCAACATCCTCCCCGGTTTCGGGGTCGACCCAGGCGGTGTGCAGCTTGTTGCTGGGCCCCAGATCGAGGGTGGTCACCCAATCGAGCAGATCGCTACGCCCCAGCTGTTGCCAGCGCAACAGGTCGGCGTCGCTGACGCAGCCGTTGTAGGCGTCGATCAGATTCAGGCAACAGTGGCCGCAGCAGCGGCAGTTAAAGGCTTGTTTCATTTTCGTCCGCAGCTTTGCTTGGAGCAGAAAATTCCCCCGGTCGTTCCAAACTGATCCGGCCAAGCTTTCCGCCACGCAGCTCGCGCAGGAATAAATCGCCTGCCCGGTGCAGATCGACTTCTCCCCCACTGACCAGGCAGCCTCGCCGGCGACCGATTTCCTGCAGGATTTCGGTCGTAGTTCCTGTCAATTCTGGCAGCTTATAGCGCTGTTGCAACAGTGCCGGGTAGCGGCCGAGCAGGTAATCGACGGTAGCCAGGGCAACGGCAGTAAGATCGAAGGCATTTTCACCGATGGCGCCACTGGCGGCCAGGCGGCAGGCGCCGGTTTGATCATCCATGATCGGCCAGAGCAGACCCGGAGTATCGGAGAGCAGGATACCGTTGCGCAGGTCGATCTGCTGGGGACAGGTGGTAATCGCCGGTTTGTCGCCGACCCGGGCCATCTTCTTTCCCGCCAGGGTATTGATCAGGGTCGATTTGCCGACATTCGGGATGCCGACGATCATCACCCGTAAGGGTTTTTGCCCCTTGTTGCCACGGTTCGGCACTAGTTTACGGCAAAGTTTCGGCAGCAGACCGACATCGCGCCGATCCTTTGCTTCGAGGGGGATCGCTTTCACGCCACGCTGTTTTTCTAAAAAACCGACCCAGGCTTTGGTCACCGTCGGGTCGGCCAGGTCCTTTTTATTCAATACTTTAATGCAGGGCTTGTCGCCACGTAGATTCTCCAGCAAGGGATTAGCGCTGCTGACCGGCAACCGGGCATCGAGCACCTCGATCACCAGGTCGATGCTTGGCAGCACTTCGATGATCTGCGTCCGGGCCTTTTTCATGTGGCCGGGATACCAGTCAATAATCATTTTCTTCACTCCAAAAGCAAAAACCACGGGATCGTTCCCAGTGGTTTTAAAAGAGGCATTATATAGCATGCTTGGTTAACAAAGGTAAGTCCCTGTTTTTGCGTTATTCGTTAAATCGTTGCAAGCAAAAACTATTTGCCCCTTCTCGCCATAAATGATACAACCGCAGCGCAATTGAACCACAGGGATCACCCCTGTGGTTTTTCATTTTTAGTAAAGGTAGTTAAGTCATGATCAGCGCACATAATGTGGCCCTCGCTTACGGCAAACGGGTCATCTTTAAAGATGTCAATATCAAGTTCTTTCCCGGCAACTGCTACGGCCTGATCGGCGCCAACGGCGCCGGCAAATCGACCTTTCTGAAAATCCTCGCCAGTGAGCTTGAGGGTGACAAGGGCGATATTTCGGTTGGTCCCGGCCAGCGGATCGCTATGCTGCGGCAAGACCATTTTGCCTTTGATGAGCATAGCGTCATCGACACGGTGATGATGGGCCATGAGCGATTGTTCAGGGTGAAGGCCGAGCGTGAGGCGATTTATGCCAAGGAAGAGTTTACTGATGAGGATGGCGTCCGCTCTGGAGAACTGGAAGCGGAATTCGCCGAAATGAACGGCTACGAGGCTGATTCGGAAGCGGCAGTGCTGCTCAACGGCCTGGGTATTACCGAAGAACTTCGCAATAAAAAGATGAAAGAACTCGAAGGGGGCGAAAAGGTTCGCGTGCTGCTCGCCCAGGCGCTGTTTGGCAATCCCGACATTCTGCTGCTTGATGAGCCAACCAACCACCTGGACCTGAAATCGATTAACTGGCTGGAGGACTTTCTCGACCGCTTCCAGAACACGGTCATCGTTGTCTCACACGATCGACACTTTCTCAACCAGGTCTGTACCCATGTCGCCGATATCGATTTCGGCAAGATCACCGTTTATGTCGGCAACTACGACTTCTGGTACGAAGCCAGCCAGCTGGTACTGCATCAGAAACAGGAAGAAAACCGCAAGGTCACCGACAAGGCCAACGAACTCAAAGAGTTTATCCAGCGCTTCAGCTCCAACGCCTCGAAAGCCAAACAGGCGACCTCAAGAAAGAAATTGCTGGAGAAATTGACCGTTGAAGACATGCCGGTCTCCTCGCGTAAATACCCTTTTGTCGTCTTCAAGCCGGAACGCCAATGCGGTGACATCATCCTTGAGATTAAGGACCTGAGCAAAACCATCGATGGCGTCAAAGTGCTGGATAACTTCAGCCTGACCGTCAACAAGGGCGACAAAATCGCCTTTATCGGCGGCGACAGCCTGACCAAAACCACCCTCTTCCAGATTCTCGAAGGCGATCTCGAGCCGGATAGCGGCAGCTTCCGCTGGGGCGTGACTATCACTCCGGCCTATTTCCCGATCGATAACAGCCGCTATTTCCAAAAAGATCTGAATCTGGTCAGCTGGCTGCTGCAGTTCGCGCCGACCGAAGGTGAGAGCTTTGCCCGTGGTTTCCTCGGCCGGATGCTGTTCTCCGGCGATGAGGCAAAAAAACAATCTACGGTCCTCTCCGGTGGCGAGAAGGTGCGCTGTATGCTGGCGAAGATGATGCTGACCGAGGCCAATGCGCTCGTCTTTGACGAGCCGACCAACCACCTGGATTTGGAATCGATCACCGCACTGAACAACGGGCTGATCGCCTATTCGGAGGTTATCCTTTTTACCAGCCATGACCACAAGTTTCTTTCCACCGTCGCTAACCGGATCGTCGAATTCACCCCCAACGGCTACATCGACCGGATGCTGAACTTTGACGAATACCTGGAAAGCCCTGAAGTCGCCAAGATGCGCGAGGAAATGTTTCAGGGGCAAGCCGAACTGGCCCTGTAGAAATACGCTGGAGATTGTCATGGCCCTCCCCTGGGAAGTCCTCGACCGCTTTATCACCGATGATGAGGGAACTCTGGAGCTGCGCCAGCGCGGCAAAGGGGATTTCCTCATCACCGTCGGTTCGCAAGTGCTTATGAACAGCAAGGCCCAGCGATCCGAAATGGCTCTTGGCCAACTTGGCTGCGGTAAATTAATTGACCATCCGAAGCCGCGGGTCCTGGTCGGCGGCTTGGGGATGGCGATCACCCTGCGCGCGGTACTCGACGCCCTGCCGGCAACCGCTGAGGTGGTCGTCGCCGAACTCAATCCGAAAATCTATGAATGGTGCCTCGGCCCACTCGCCGAGTTAACCGAAGGAGCCGCAGCCGATTCCAGGGTGAGAGTCGAGATCATTGATGTTTCTAAACTGATCAAACTGTCGGCAAAGGAACCTTTCGATGCGATCATCCTCGACCTTTATCGCGGTCCGCATCCGCAAACCGACCGCCTTAACGATCCGCTCTACGGCAGTCGAGCTATCGAGCACAGTCGCAACGCATTGAAAGCGGATGGCATCTTGGCCGTCTGGGGTGAAAACCCAGATGCCGGATTCGACCGCCGACTCGCTGCTGCCGGCTTTAGGGTGCGCTGCGAACGGCCGGGCAAGGGTGGCTATCGACATGCCGTCTGGGTGGCAGAAAAAAAGCCTGCTCACAAATCGCAAAACCTCCGCTCCCAAAGCGGCAAACCGCGACGTTAAATTCGGTGGTTCGCAAGTGGCAGGTCAACGCCGATCGTCTCTATCCGTTATCCGTGGCTTAAAAATATATTGAGAGTGAGTCCTTAAAAAATGAAAGTAGTTGAAGTTTCAAAGGAGCCTGTAGAGCTCTACAAAATCCTGAAGTTTGAAGGCTTGGTCTCAAGTGGTGGTGAAGCTAAGGCTGTCATCGCTGAAGGTCAGGTTTTAGTGAATGGTTCGGTAGAAATCCAAAAACGAAAAAAGATTGTTTCAGGCGATATCATCGAGTACGGAAAAGAGAAAATCCGCATTCAGCTCAAATGAGCGCGATTGCAAATAAAACTTTGCATGGTTCCATAAACTATCTTAGAAAGGAAATCCTTTCGCAGCGCTGCTGGAATTGACCAACTTTCTCAACGACTCTCCAGCTAGTGTCCCGTGCGGTTAATGGTGTCATATAATTCTGAGTCATTTTGGTCGCTGTCAAGGCGCGCCGACGCAGGCCTAGCCATAGTTAAACCAAGGAGTTTCCTCACAGGCATCCTCTTCTGTGTCTGCTGAAATTGGCAGTGGGATAAAAACCAGTCCCAGGATATAGTCTGTCCCCTCGCGGACACTTTCAAAAGAGGTCACTACCCTACCGTCTTCGACCGCCAACAAATCGGCCTTGATCACCGACGTCTTGCCTTTACTTTCATAGCCGATAAAACCGTAGGGAGTCATATAAATCTGTCCCTCGACCGGGGAGAGGGTGGTCTCTCCGTCCCAGTTCAAAACATACTGGACACCCAGTTCCAGCAAGCGTTCCTTGACGGCAGGCTCTTTGATGATCAGTTCCAGCTCATTCAACCGCTTTGGATAGTTGCTGCGTGACAACCAGGGGTACAATCGATTGCGCAAGCTGTGCAGGGGCACGATCTTTAATGACAATTCGTTGTCCTCAATCTCTTCGATCAAACAGTCTTCAAGGCGTTGCTTTTCCGGTTCCTGGTCCTGGTCGAAAATAGGCCCGATCATCGCCAGGGTGGCTTGGTCCGCTGCGGTCCGCGGGGAGATATCAACGGCCTTGCCATGCACCAAAGGAGCTGGGAGCCTGTCGGTCAGGAACCTCTGTCGGTCGAGTTCGGTCAATAAGACCGAGATGGCATCCCAGACCGCCCCGCGGGCCACAGCGTCGAATTTTTCAGCGGAGATGGCGGGGGGCCTGAAATGCGCCTTCATGGGATCGCTGGACGTCGCTACCATCTGCTTAGACGACCTGCTTAAAGAGTCGCGCCCAGAGATCTGCCAAGAATAGATATGCTCGCCATCAGCAAAAAATTCGAATTGATAGACCAGCATGACGGCAATAACTTCTGGGGCGAGGTCTGCTGTCATCGAAACGATGTTCGGGACGACAACGAACGCGAGGTCTGCTGCGTCGAGGCCCTCTTGCAAGCTGTCCAGATAGCGGACCTCTGAAAAAGTTGTCTCGAATGCAAGATCAAGCGCCCGCCGGGT
>CAMYNC010000093.1 GCA_947259685.1 uncultured Desulfuromonadales bacterium
GAGGAGATCACCCTCAACCCGAAAAAATCGCCTCAAAGTCAGGCGATAAAGACAGACGAAGCCGCTTAGAAAATGCGACATCTTTATTGACAACGACCGACAAAGCCAATCCTTCTGTGCAGGAGGACGGCAAGCGACGGGTCTTTGGGGCAAAGATGGCCGAGTATTGAAGGAGATTATTCCTGATGCTGCGTTCGGCCTTCTATTTATCTCGCTTCCCAGCTAACCGCTATGGAAGGAGTTTCTCATGCAAGAAGATGAAAGACTCAAGTATTTGAAAATTGCCCTCTATGTATTTGGGGCCATTTTCATCGCGGGTATCTACCTGATGATGATGTGGGTATGGCCTTCGGGATGGGGTTGGACACCGCGACAGCCGGAATACGAGCAGATGATTATGGGCGTTTACGCCACCCTAGGAGTATTTTTGATTCGTGCGGCGAAAGATCCCCTGGCAAACGCAAGTCTCATCTGGTTCACAATTTGGTCGAGTATTGTCCATGGTGGAATCATGCTCATTCAAGCGATTGCCGATGAGACTGAACGGGCCAACCTTCTGGGCGATGTTCCGGCCTTATTTCTGGTGGCATTTGTCTTGTGGTATCTCATGCCCAAAAAACCTCAGGCACAATGATGGCTACTAAATAACATCAGCCCTGGCTATGCATTTAGCAGCCGGTAAAAGTGGAACGTTGCGGTTGCAGTGAGCTCAGATTGCCGTAAATAACTCAGCTGACACCACCAAAACAGCCTCCCTGGAACCATGACACCCCCAAAAGGTCGCCGAACAAACCACCAGGAAGTGGCTAGGATATGGCAAGAGGACCTTTCACCGGCAACCTGGTCCCTAGACAGCGGCCCCTAATGCGTCCTGATTTGCCGAAAAAACTTCCGCCGCAGGTGGCTTTAAGCTCAGATAAAGATTGGTAAATTCTTGGCTGATTTTATGCCGAGGCAACATAAACACCATGGGCTTTGCCGCGCGGTGTGATTCCCTGATTTTTACCGAGCTGGAAATGTAAGGTTTCAAAATGGGCAACTGTTCTTTAATCAGTTCGTCCACCGCTTCACCCGGCAAACGGGCCTGGGCAGAAAACTGATTGATGATGATCCCCTCTATTTCCAAATCGCTGTTGTGGTCTTCCTGCACTTCCTGAATATTCTTCAACAGTTCGTAAAGTGCATCCCGCGAAAATACGTCACAGTCAAAAGGAATCAAACAGCGCTCGCTGGCGATCAAAGCTGACAAGGAATAAAAATTCATTACCGGCGGAGTATCGATATAAATTTCATCATAGATATCGGTGAGTTTCTGTAAAAACTCTTTCAGTTTATAGATCTTATGCCGCGAGGCCAGTTTCGATTCGAGGTCAATCAGAGCCCGGCTGGCGGTAATGACATATAAATTTTCAAATGCGGTTTTGCGAACATAGTCATCGGGCTGGAAATCACCAAAGCTGTAATTAATCGTCGAGTCAAAAAACTCGGCGGTGCCCACCACCTCGTCTTCACCGTTATGCCCCAGATAACTGGAGCTATTGGATTGCTGATCTAGATCTACAACCAGCGCCTTCTTGCCCTGAGTGGCGGCAACGGCTGCCAGGTTGCAACAAATGGTGGATTTACCAACACCGCCTTTGCGGTTAAATATAGCCCGTATCAAAGTCGCTCCTTGCTGTTGATAGGAAATTTCTTTTCCGGGTGATTATGCCTGCGGCGCGTGCAACCATCTCTCGCCACCGATTCCGCCCAATTATCGGCCTGCTCTACTTATTTAGGGCAGGCGGCGAGCTGCTGTCAATTAAAAACCCTGACAAACAAGCCGAAAAACTTTTTAAATTTCGGTGTCCTTTGCGCTTTCAGCCCGCACCGGCCGAGCGAATCCCACTGATGAGTCATGTGACATCTATGCTCGGTTCTGGATAATCTACTCAGCGTCGTTAGAGCAAAATAATTCACCCGGTGAGGAGGGTCTCAAATCTTTGGAATTACTAAACGGGCGAGCGACTTCGGCCCTCTTTTCCCTCCTGTCAGAGCCTCCAAATATTGTAAGACGATAAAAAATAACCCCCTCGATTTGACCTCGTCCTTTGACCGGGTATAGTTACCGAAGTGTTATTTATGTAGATATCTGAGAATTGCAGAAGTGAGGAAAATGCGTATATGAACAGGGGCCATTCCCAGAATAGCCGGGTGGGCTTTAGTCTCTTTGGAAGATCAATAAGGACGATTAACCGTGGCTACAATCGTGGGTAAAGTCATCTGAAAGGAGAATATCATGTACTGTTCCAAAGGTTGTAAAAAATGTTCTCTGTGTCTTGGAAACGATAAGAAAATTCTCAATGCTCAAATTGCTAGGAGGCTAACAAACGCCCGGTGACTTTTTCTTATCGAGTCAAGGGGTGTGGGGTGTTGAGTTGGGCTGATTTGTCTGCCGCAGATCATAGATCCAGGTGGCACGGCAAATCAGCAGAGGTTTTTTCGCTGAACAGTCCTCCCGAACCGCCAGGCGTAGATTATCAGCGGCAACATCAGTAGGCAGGCACAGAGATAGGGCAAAGTGGGATCGATCTGGTAAAGGCAGGTCCCCACGACCGGCCCCAACACGAACCCTCCAGCGGGGCAGGCGGAAATCAGGCCGCCGACCGCCCCCTGCTCTTCGGGGCCGACCGCCAAAGAGGCCCCAGCCGTAAATCCGGGCGAGACCATGCCCAATCCCAGCCCCAAAATCCCCAGGAAAGCGATCAGCACGGCAATGCTGCCGGCAAACGGCAGCAAGGCATAGCCGAGCATCAACACCGGCAGTCCCAGGTTCATCAGCCGAATTGGCGTCATCTTAACCCGGCCGGCCAGATAAGCCTGGGAAAAGAACGACATGATCGCTGAAACCATCATCCCCATGCCGATGGCCTGGGCCGTGGCCCGACCATCGAGGGCGAAGCGATCCTGAAAGTAGAATCCGATGGTCTGGCTCATCATAGAGAAGGCGAAGAAAGTCAGAAATCCGACCAGAATGTATGGAAAATAGCGTCCATCAAGCAGCTTCAACTTCAGCTTTGTAGCAGTCCGGCTGGTTGTTCGTGGGGGTTCCTTCAAGACAACGGCGACCAGAATCGTGCTGAGCAGGGTGATGCCTGCGGCAATATACAGGGGCGCCAGCAGACCGATAGCCGCGAACAGTCCGCTCAGGGCCGGTCCAAGGATTGCGCCCAGGGTCCTAGCCGCCCCCAGCCGTCCCATCCCTGCGATCCGCTGCTCCGCGGTGGTGGTATCGGCGATATAGGCCGCAGCAGCGCTGGGAGAAGCCGACATCAACGATGCCATCAGCACCCGTGAGAAAATTGCTAACAAATACAGGGTCATCCCCGAAAGAAGCCCCTTGAGGCCGAAGAGAAAAACCGTAGCAAACAGGATGCAGCCGAAAGTATAACCGAACAGACCCAACAGGAGCACTGGCTTGCGGCCCCAGCGATCGCAGCTGCGGCCCCAGACCGGGCTGGTCAAGGTGAAAGCCAAAGAAGAGCAGGTAATAATCAGGCCGATCTGCACCTCCCCGAGGCTGACTTCACGACCCAGTGGTGCCAGCAAAGCAAAGGTCATCGACTGCCCAATGCCGGTGGCAAGCACGCTGAACAGAACCAGCCGGGTAGACAACTTTGCGGGGATGGTGGGAGAGGTCATAAGATCGAACAGTAGACTATCGTTGGCAGCTATGCAATTGGTCGCTTCAGGTTATGAGTGAAGTCCCACGCTGGGGACGACCCAAATAGCACGTCTATATCATCTATACCGAGCATGATGGTCCGAACTTCCAGCTGAGAGACCGGGTTTTACCCTCATGGAAAGAGGGAGAGGACCCTCTAAAAGATTTGCCGGTTTATTTGCTACTGATACTTGACAGAGGGAATTAGACTGTGTAAATTGAAAGACCTTAATGGCCAGATCGTTTAGAGCCATCAACAAAGGGAAGACTCCGAAACGGCAAAACCAGAGTAATCTGGTGACGCAAAGCCACGGGTCCTGACGATCAGGATAGCCGGGTTGCCGAAGAGATGAAAAACGCATCTTGGGCTCCGGCAGCGGAGAATTACAGGAGCGCTCATCTTCGGCAGAAGATGAGCGCTTTTTTTGTTTTAGCAACCAGAGGAGAATGACAAGCTAAGCAAGGCAAGGACACATACCAGGTAAGACTCCGAACGGGCAAAACCAGAGTAATCTGGTGACGCAAAGCCACGGGTCCTGTTGCTCAGGACAGCCGGGTTGCCGAAGAGATGAAAGACGCGTCTTGGGCTCCGGAAGTGGAGAATAACAGGAGCGCTCATCTTCGGCAGAAGATGGGCGCTTTTTTGTTTTTAATGCTTTCAAGATAGCAGGGGACTTGTCGCTGAAGATGTTACGGAAATCCGTTTCGAAAATATCCAATAGACTGCTCGTTGCTGCTTTCTGGCTGCTTGCCCTGGTGCTTGTTGCGGAAGCAGTTCTGGCTGCTCCCTGTGATATCAAACCCAGCCCCCGCCCTTTCGTGCAGCACGATTTGAGCAACAGCTATTGCGAGCTCTGTGGCTACGGCTACATTACGGTTGTTGTTTCCAATCCCTATCGTTATACGCCAGACCCGTTCGATCCCTTTGCGCCGGATATTCCGGGAGCGACCATGACCGACATGCTGCTGGTGGAGGAATTGGGAAGTTCCGGTCTGAGGTACGAACCGAGTGCACCGAACCCGATTACCTATCGAGTCAACAGCGGACCGACGCAAATCGGCGCTGCACCGAGCATGAGCGGTGGCGGTTCCATCCTGACTTTCAGCTCGGCTGAAGTTCCGGCGCTCGCGCTTCTGGCAGCCCGGGAAGAAATCAATCAATTCAATACCATCACAATTACTTTTGCCGTCAGGCGGACGACCAACCCGGAAGGTCTGCTCTCTGCCAATCGGACCATTCAGGCGAACCTGAGCTTCGACACCGATTCCGGCTGCAGCAATTCACCACAAAACGACATCGATACCCTGCCGTTGCGCGAGCCGATTCCGCAGGTGACCAAAACCGGCTGGAACTACGATGCCGGACAGCGGCAGAATTCGGAGACGAACCCGATTTACGGCAACAACAACGACGATGTCGTCTGGCGCATCCGCATCGATAACGGCGGTCTGGCAGGCTTGCAGGATCTGCGTTTTGACGACCTGATGCAGTCGGGCAGTCTGGTGATCAGCGATGTGTGCGCCACCGAAGGGGCGGCCAATTCCATCGTTAACAATGATGGCGTCGGCTCCGCACCTGGCTGTGCTTCTGCCGGCAACAGCATCAACGATTTTATTGTCACTAATCCGTATGGCGATTCGGCCCTGTCGTTTGACGGCTACGAAGTTGATGTCGCCGGCGGCGGCAGTGCCTCCATTTATCTGGTCGGTAAAATAACCAACAACGGTTCTTGCGTCACCAGCAAAATCAATAGCGTCAGCGACGTGCAGTGGGGCTGCGCAGAACAAGCCCCGGCCGGCGGCATTACGCAGACCTCCGCCGGCATCGTCCCTGCTGATGTTGCCACCTTCTACTCCCGCTACAACGATGGTCATTCCCTGCTGAATGTGGAACGCCGCCTGACCGGAACCAACACCTCCCAACCGGTCGGCAGCAAGGGGACGATGACCATCATCATCCGCAACAACAGCGGCGGCAGCGTGAAAAATATTCATCTGGCTGATGTACTGCCGCCCGAGTATGTCGTCGATTCGACCTTTATCCCAGAACTCACGGTGACCCCGGCCTACGGCTCTGCTTACCCCGGCATGGTCGATACCCTGGTGTGGACCAATGAAAACACCACTGACCCCTTGGCGAACATCGCCCCTGAGTTTGACCTGACCAGTAACGGTTCAGCCCATCCCCTTTACGCTGATCAGATCAACCTGCTGCGTCACGGCGACGTGGCGGTGGTCCGGTTCCGGGTGGTTTTGATCGACTCCGCTTACTACGACCGGAGCGCCAATCTGGATGTCAATCCGGAGGAATTTTCGGTGACCGGAACCGACCCCAGTTACCAGACCCCTTTGAGCAATACCCTGACGGTCGATTTTGATCTGTTCTGTGCCGCACAGGGCAGCCAGACTCTGGTACTGACCGGTAACGGCACTGGCAATCCCGCCGGCTCGGCGATTCCCGCGTTCCCTGAGGATCTCGATATTGCCGTTGGCGGCAGTGTCTTCATCCTCACCAACGATTCTGATCAACTGCTGACCTTGCCGATTGAGGTGACCAACAACGGCGGCCATGACGCTGCCGACTATCATGCCTTTGTCAGTTTCGGCGCAACCATGGAGGTGGTCAATACACCCTCTGGCTGCAGTCCGATTACACTGTCCGGCGCGCCCGACCAACCTGCGCCCTGGAAGGTGCTGGTTCTGCCGACTCCGATCCCGGCAACGGCGACGGTCTATGAGTGTACCTCTCCCGCGGTCATCTCTCCGGGGGAGAGGGTCACCTATGATTTTGACGTCAGAAAGAGTAGTGATCCGGCCCGGGTCGCTCTCGATGATCTCAGTTTGCGCGCCGATGTGGTGGGAGAAATCACCTTAAGCGACGGGACGCCGCTCTGGTTCCCGGCCCCGCTGGTGCGACCTGATGGAGAACTTGATCGCGTCAATAACTATTCAATCGATGCGACCTGGGCGAGGGTTATCGGTTTCAACCTGAAAAAAAGCCAGCTCGGCACCGGTAATGAAAATAATCCACCAAGCCTCGATGCCAACGGTTTCGAGGAGATCCAGATTGGCGAGGAATGTCTGTTCCATATCGAGACCGGTGGCTGGTTCGGTTTTAAAACCCCCGGGTTTGCTTATATCGCGGTACAGAACATCGATGTGGCCGATGAAGCGCCTGACGGTCAAGCCTACATCTCCAGTACTGACCCTTATGCACTGTCCACTACGCTTATCGAGAATGTGACGCTGAATCCTGGTGGCCTGACGGCGCTGGACGAAGGCTGGTTTGACTGGCGCTTTAACGTGACCGACAGTGAACAGATTCGGGTGGCCGATGAGTGGTTTGTGGTTGATGCGAAAACCCGGCTGCTGAACAAACCGGTCGATCAGCGCTTGTCGCCCAATGTTCATGCCGGCAACAGCCACAATATCCTGACCTCAACTTTTGACGCGACCTTCAGGAACGACAATACCGGGCTGGTGGAAAAATTTACCCTCGGTCCGAGCACGGTCGGCTACCCGGTAGAAGCAGTTCGCCGCGTCGACCTCACTGTGACCGAGCCATATATTACGGTTGTCAAAGAGGTGTGTAACGAAACCCTGTACGGAACCGGTCCTGCCTGCAGCAATTTTGTCCCGGTCGCCGATGATGGCGATGCTTACAGTTCATATCTCTACCGCCTGACCCTGACCAACGAAGCGAATTTTGACGGCGTCCAACGTGCTCCGGCTTACGACCTGATCGTTACCGATCTGCTCGACGGCAGCGATCTTGCCTACGTTTTCCCATTTGCCGGCGATGGTTTGGACAATGATGGCGATGGTTTAACCGGTGGAGCTGATGCTGGCGGCGAAGGTTCGATCAGTGACAACACGGTCAAGAATGGGTCCCCGGCGCAGCTCACCTTCTCCTATGCCCACAGCAGCGCTTTGCAACGCATCGATCCGGGCCAGTCGGTCGAGCTTTTCTACCGGGTTGATTTCGATGATGACGCTGCTCCGTTGCAGACGTTTACCAATACCGCGCAAGCTGCCTATGACAGCCTCACTGGAGATTTCGGCAGTCAGAGCAATCCGCAAAGAGCCAACAGCGACTTAGGTGGTGCGCGGGCCTACAGCTCCGATCCCGCTGCGGCAAGCGTACGCATTCTTCCGGTCGAGACCCAACCGAAGACCATCCTTCGCCTGGCGAGCACTCCGCTGCTTGGCGTTCCCGGCACCCAGGAGGTGTCGGTGGGTGAGGAGCTTGAATACCAGCTCAGGACTTTGCTGCCGGTTGCCCTGTTGCGCAACTTCGTGATTCGTGACGAACTGCCGACCGGCTTGCGTTGTTCTGAAGCCCCGGCTGTCAACCTGGCTGCAGCACCTTATAACGCCGCTGGATTCGATCCAGGAGGAATCATCACTCCAACCTGCAGCGATGATCTGGTCGAATGGAATTTCGGTGATCAACGTCTGACCGTCGGCGCCCCCGGGAGTCGCTTCGATTTTGCGGTCAGCTTTATCGCGCAACTGGAAAACAGTGCCGCGGTAAACGACGGAGGCCTGATCTCCAACGGTCATCCTGCGACTGTTGCGAAGGCAGATTATATCGACGAAATCGGTGCTCTGGTGA
This sequence comes from uncultured Desulfuromonadales bacterium, assembly GCA_947259685.1. Next base: position 8,319 of record CAMYNC010000093.1, read on the forward strand.
CCTCCGACTTCGACCAGGTAGAGATCCTGGTGCGCGAGCCGCAGATTGATCTGATCAAGACCTTTAATGTTGCTGAGGCGGATGCCCTAGATACTCTGACCGTGACTATCAGCGCGACCAATAGCGGCACGGCGACCGCTTACAACTTGCGTGTGCTGGATGATCTGGTCGGGACCGAACTGAGTTATTCCGGCAATGTCGCTGGCAGCAATCCGCCAGACAAAGTAGATACATCCACCTTAGGAGCCAATCAGCCGATCTTCAGCTGGAATCCGCCCAATGGAATCGCCGTGGGTGCCAACGTCAGTTTCACTTTCGACGTCAGCATTGCATCCGACGTACAGCCACTCGAAATTCTTAACAACAGCATTCAGGCGGATTGGACCTCATTGCCCAGCCAGACAACCGCGCTCAACAGCACCGGGAGCATCGGCGACGACGGCAGCGCAACCGGCCTGCGCAACGGCACCCTGCCGCACAGCGGGCAGGCGGTCAACGATTACGAATCAGTGACCGACAGCCAGCTGACCATTGCCGTGGTTAACACCAGTAAGACAGATCTGCAGCCGGCCACCATCCCCACGATCGGTGCGCACAAGCGCTTCCGGATCGATATCAATCTGCCGGAAGGAATAACCCACAGCGTCAGTGTCAGCGACAGCCTCAACGCTGCTGGCCTGAGTTATGTTTTGGCCAACAATGCTCAGTTCGATCTCAGCTACAGTTTCGAGGGGATCACCTCGATCAATGGCCAGCCGCCCGGCGAGACCGCCTTCAATACCTTTCCGGCGGACGGAACCAGCGGCAGCGCCAGCTGGGATATCGGCAGCGTGGTTACCCAGACCGAAGACGACGCGAGCCAGAACGCCATTGCTCCGGTTATCCATATCGATTATTACGCCCGGGTTAACAATGACCTCGACACCGATGCCGGTGACCTGTTGCAAAACAGCGTTGAGGTGACTTACCTGAACGGTGATACCGGCGCTCAGCAGATGGTCACTGCAACAACCCCAGCAATTTCCGTGGCCGAACCTGCTCTGACCCTGAGCAAAACCCTGGCGAACGTGACCCTGGGAAAAAATGCCGCTGATCCACCGGTTGCCGGCGATATCCTGGAATATCGGGTGACGGCCATCAATACCGGCAGCTCCAACGCAACCGCGTTTGATGTCAACATCGTCGATATCCTGCCGGCCGGATTGGTGTTGGATAGCGGCTTCTCCCCCACCGCAACCATCGATTCGGTTTCTGTCTCAGGCTTTGTCCCGCTGCCTGCCGGGGCTCCTGCAGGTCCACTGGTCTGGGGCCGAAACAATGGCGATGGAAACCTGGATATTCCCGCCGGGCAGGTCCTGGTTATTACCTATCGGACCCTGGTCCAGGTGATCGCCGATCCCGCTGGAATCATTGAAAATGCTGTCTGGAGCGACTGGACTTCACTTGCTGGCGACAACCCCTCTGAGCGCACCGGGGCCGGCTGCCCGACCAGCAGCGCACCTAATGATTACTGCACAGGGCCGGCTTTCGCGACCACCACCGGCGTCGCTCCAGAAGTGGTTTTCCAGAAATCGGTCATCAATGAGACCAGCGGCGCTGATCCGGGTGTCAATGCCAGCCCCGGCGACACCCTTAGATATAAATTGCTGGCCACCAATATCAGCACGGCATCGGCCGCTTTTTCTGTGTCCGACGAACTCGATCAACTCAACCCAGCGCCTGTTTTCGTCCCCGGTTCCCTGACCGTAATCTCCAGCGCTTCCGGAACCGATGTCAGTGACCCGAACGGCGGCAGTGCTGGCACCGGGCTGCTTGATATCCGTGATCTGATTCTGGCCGGCGGGGAGTCCCTGAGCATCGAATTCACTGTCCAGCTGCTGCCGGTTATCCCTGACGGAAGCCAGGCCTTGAACCAGGCACAATTGCAATTGTCCGGCCTGGGGGTGATCCTGAGTGACGATCCCAATCTGGGCGGTAGCGAAGATCCGACCCGGACGCTGATTTCCTCAGCTCCGCTCTGGCGGTTAGAGAAAACCGCAGAGGATCTGACCGGTGCGGCGACCATCCTGTTTGCCGGTGACCAACTGCGCTACACCATCACCGTCCAGAACATCGGCACCGAAAACGCGGCAGCAGTGGTTCTGCGCGACGAAGTTCCCGCCGACACCAGCTACATCGCCGGCAGCACCACCCTCAATGGCATCAGTGTCGCTGATCCGACTCTGGGGATATCGCCCTTGCAGAGCAGCATGGCGATAAATGCAGCTGAGGATTTAACCGCCGGGGCGATGCGTGCAGATGCCACAGAGACTACCGAGAATGTCGCGATCATCAGCTTTGCTGTTCAGGTCGATGCAGCGACTGCCAGCGGGACCAGCATTTCGAACCAGGGATTTTTAACCGGTTCCGGCGACAGCAGTGGCGCTTTCCCGGAACAGCCCTCCGATGATCCGTCAACCGCCGCAGTTGCTGACCCGACCCTAAGCGTCGTTAGCAGTCTGGAATTTCGCAAGTCGGTGTTCAACGACACCAGCGGAGGAGACGGCGCCACGGCAACCCCCGGGGATATCCTTAGATATCGACTGGAGATCGTCAATACCGGCACGGTCAACCTCGCTGACCTGGCAATCGTTGATGAACTTGAAAACCTCCAGCCGGCTGAATCGCGGTTCTTTGTTCCGAACACTCTCACCCTGATTTCGGTTCCAGCCGGGGCTGATGTCACCGGTAGCGACCCGACCGGAGGCAGTAAGGGCACCGGGCTCGTGGATATTCGCGATCTGAGCCTGGCTGCCGGTGCGACAGAGAGCATCGAATTCACCGTACAGCTCGCTGCTGTCATCACCAGCGGTACGCAAGTGCTCAATCAGGCTGAACTGCTAGCGGCCGGACAAACTCTGCTTCACAGTGACGATGATGATCCGGCTTTATCCGGGGACGAGGACCCGACCCCAACCCTGATCAGCTCGGCCCCCGCCTTCGAGGTGTTGAAGACCTCGGCCATCCTGGACGGTGACCCGGCAGTTCTGCAGGCTGGCGAGACGCTGCGCTATACCCTGACCATCAAAAATATCGGCACTGAGGACGCTGCCGATGTCCTGCTGCAGGATTACACCCCGGTCAACACCAGCTATGTAGCCAACAGCACGACCCTCAATGGTGTTGCCGTGGCCGACCCCGCGACCGGCGTCAATCCGTTGCACAGCGGTCTGCTGATCAATGCGCCAGAAAATACCACGCCCGGCTACCTGCGGGCCGATGCCTCGGCGGGCGCGACCAATCTGGCAACGCTGACTTTTGCTGTGCTGGTCGATGCGGCGGCCATGGACGGTCTGATCATCGCAAACCAGGCTTTTGTAACCGGCAGTGGTGCGGGCAGTGGCGCTTTCCCGGAGCAGCCGTCCGATGATCCGGCCACTCCTGCGGTAGCTGATCCCACCAGTAATGTCGTCGGTAATCTGCCCCTGCTTTACGCGCAGAAGATCGTCGAGATCAGCGTCGACAACGGTTCCGCGGGGATTATCGATCCGGGTGATGTGTTGCGTTATCGGATTGTCATCAGCAACTCCGGAGCGATTCCGGCCACGACAGTGACGCTTACCGACAAGGTGCCGAATAATACCAGCTATGTCGCTGACTCCTTGCGTATCAACGGTCTGGCAACGGGGCCTGATGGCGGCGTTTCGCCGCTAATCGCCGGTCTGTCGGTAACTTCCGCCGACAATCCGGGCCCAGGAATCATTTCGGCCGGTCAAAACGCCGAGATCAGCTTCGAGGTACAGGTCAACGCCGGGGTTGCCACCGGCACGCAGATCAGCAACCAGGGCCGTGTCACCAGCGCAGAACTGGCGCCGGAATTGACCGATGCCGACGGTCTTCCCTCCAACGGTTATCAACCCACCATTATCGTTGTCGGCGACGTCCAGCTGCTCTCCGTGACCAAGGAGGTCACAATCGTTAACGGCGCTAGTGCCGAGCCGGGTACCGAGTTGGCCTACCTGATCCGGGTCACCAATATCGGCAGCCTGCCGGCCACCCGGGTGCTGGTGAGCGACGATCTCAGTCCGCCCCTGGGGGATCAGCTGAGCTACCTTGCCGGCTCGGCAACCATGAACGGCGCTAGTGCCGGTGTGAGCTTTTCCGGTGATCTGCTTACGGCGGATTATGCCGCCAGCTATGGCGATCTGGACCCTGGCGCAAGCTTCCTGGTCCGGTTTCGCGGGCAGATCAATCCGGCGCTCGCCTATGGGACAACCATCTCCAATACCGCGGTCGTCAGCTGGAACAATCCACCGCAGACCGCTACGGCCGATGTTTCCCTCGATGTCGGCGGCACGCCTGGTAGCGCCTCCCTCAACGGTCGTATCTGGCATGACCCAAACTTTGACAGAGTCTACCTGGCCGATAGTGAAAACAGCCAGCAGGGTTGGTCGGTCGAGCTCTATCTTGACGGCCAACCGGTGACCACCACGCAGACCGATGAACACGGCGAATATCGATTCACCGGCCTGGTCCCCAGCGTTAACACCAACGGCCTCTACGAAGTGCGCTTTCTTGCTCCGGGTGCCGGGGTCAACACCCCCTCGCTCGGCGACACCGATTCACCCTTTACCGACCGCCCGCAGCGGATTACCGATATCAGCCTGGCTGAAGGGAGCAACCTGCAGAATCTCAATCTGCCGCTCTGGCCCAATGGCATTCTCTACAACTCGGTGGCGCGGGGACCGGTTGCCGGAGCCAGACTGAGGTTACTCAACTCTGCGACTGGTGCTGAGCTTCCGGGTCGCTGCTTCGATGATCCGGCACAAGCGAACCAGGTAACGGTCGAGAACGGTTTTTATAAATTCGACCTGAATTTCAGCGCCGCTGCATGTCCGGCGGGCGGATCCTATCTGATCGATATCACTGCACCGGCGAGCGGTTATCTGGAAATGCCCTCGGCGATCATTCCGCCGAGCAGTGACGCAACCACCGGGCCTTTTTCCGTACCCAGCTGTCCCGGCAGCGCCTTTGATGCCGTGCCGGCCACCGCTGATTTCTGCGAAGTGGTCGCTTCGGCTGATGCGCCGCCGCTGCCGATTGTCGCGCGCTCCTCACATGCCGCGAGCAACAGCGGCAACAGCTACCATCTCCACCTGACCCTGAGTAACGGTAACCTGCCGGGCCAGAGTCAGATTTTCAACAATCCCATCCCCATCGATCCGGTCCTGAACGGGGCCGTGGCCATCAGTAAGACGGCGTCCCTGACCAACGTTAGCAAAAGTTCGCTGGTGCCCTACACGATTAGGGTGACCAACGTTTTCGCTGCGCCGCTCGAGGATCTCAGCATCGTCGACCGCTTCCCTGCCGGTTTCAAATATGTCTCCGGCAGCGCCCGCCTGGACGGCAAAGCGGTGGAACCGGAGATCAACGGCCGGGAACTGGTCTGGGACGATCTTGACCTGAATACCAACGAGGTCCGTACCATCAAGTTGCTGCTGGTGGTCGGGTCCGGGGTCTCTGAAGGTGAATACGTGAACCGCGCACTGGTGTTCAACAACAGCCTCGGCACAGCGGTCTCAGGGGAAGCAACTGCGACTGTGCGGGTTATCCCCGACCCGGATTTCGACTGTACCGATGTGATCGGCAAGGTCTTCGATGACCGCAACCTGAACGGTCTGCAAGAGGCTGGCGAACCGGGCCTCTCGGGGGTGCGTTTGGCGACCGCGCGCGGCCTGATTGCCAGCACCGACGAGCACGGGCGTTACCACATCACCTGCGCGGTGGTCCCCGACGAGGACCGCGGCAGCAACTTCATTATGAAACTGGATGATCGCAGCCTGCCGACCGGTTATCGCGTGGTTACGGAGAACCCGCGGGTGCAGAGAGCCACGCGTGGCAAGCTGATGCGGTTTAATTTCGGAGCGACCATCCACCACCTGGTGACGATCGATATTGCTGACGGCGTATTCGAGCCGCAGACCAGTCTGCTGCGGATGCAGTGGCGCTCGAAAATTGCTCAGTTGTTGCAGGTGCTGAAGGAATCTCCCTCGGTGCTGCGGCTGTCATACCTGGCAGATGTCGAGAGCGAAAAGTTGGTGCATGACCGGCTCAAGGCACTGAAGGAGCAAATCGCTGAGCGCTGGGAGCGGGACGAAAATGGCTACCGCCTGACCATAGAAACCGAAGTGTTCTGGCGGCGCGGCGGTCCGCCTCAGCGCTAATAAGAGGCTGTCAACTGCCGCTTGGTGTGTGCCTGGAGCGGCCTATCTCCGTTGCTGGCGGCAACTGGCATGACTGATCAATAGTTCAACCTTGGCAGTAGTTTTAACTAAATCCTGAATCAGTGAGGGCAAGGCGGATGAAGAGTGCACGTGCGTGGATTGAATAAGCGTTTCAAAAAACTGAGCTGCACCCATAGGTTCAGCGGCGATTTTTGAGGCGGTTAGGCAATTCAATGACTTGCGCTATTCGCCGTCGGGAACCTCACTGATTCAGGTAAA
>CAMYNC010000094.1 GCA_947259685.1 uncultured Desulfuromonadales bacterium
TGTTTTGCGCTTCTGTATAATAGGGCGTCTCTATTTTGAGTAAGTTATCGAACTTCCGTTAATTGATTTGTTGTATCTCGCGTATGCGAAAGGAGTGGTTGTTATGCAAAAATCCATTACCCGTCTGGTAGTGATGTTTATTCTTCTCACCCTGATGGTTTCAGGCTGTGCCAAAAAACCGGTGGAAACTGAACCGATGGAAGTGGTTGAGGAAACCACTATGGTCGTCGAGGAGGAGCAGCCGATGGCTGTGGTCGAGGAGCCGATCGATGAAGTTGCCCTGGCCCGCGAAGCGGCCGAAGCAGCAGCCCGCCGGGCCATGAGCGGTTTGGAGCGGGTCTATTTCGAATTTGACCAGTATGTGTTGACCGACGCTGCCAGGCAGAGCCTGGCCCACAATGCCGACCTGCTGAAAGCGGCCGCCAACGTCAAGGTGCAGGTTGAAGGCCACTGCGATGAGCGTGGCTCGGATGAATACAACCTGGCGCTGGGCGAGAAACGCGCCCTGGCGACCAAGAATTACCTGGTTTCCCTAGGGGTTGCCGCTGACCGGATGAGCACTATCTCTTACGGTGAAGAGCTGCCGCTCGACTTTGCCCAGACTGAAGCTGCCTGGGCTAAGAATCGCCGCGCGGAGTTTAAAACCCGTCGTTAAAGCGAGCTGTCAAGTCAAGCGGGGCCGCGCATTCCCAATGTGCGGCCCTTTTTTGTATCAGGAGGTCTGATATGCGGATTACCGGAGTTCTGGTTTGTGTCTTGCTGTTGGCCGGTTGTATGCCCAGTCAAGAGCAGCTGCGGATGGAATTGGATCTGGAGGAGATGAAACGGCGCCTGGCCAAGGTTGAAATCCAGAGCACCGAGGCAGCCAGTAGCGGTACCGCCAGCGGCGAAACGCTGCAACGGCAGGTGGCGGAATTGCAGGCCGGGCTGGATAACCTGCGGGTCGAATTTCAGTCGGTTAACGGGCGCCTCGACGACCTGAGTCGCGACAATCGCCAGCTGCCCGATGAAATGCAGATGGTCAAAGAGGATTTTGGCCTGCAGCTAGGCTCGTTGAGCAGCCGGATTGATCAACTGGAGGCCGGAACGAACGGCGTCCCGAGCTCTTCGACCGGCCGGCCTCGAGCCGCAAAGACTGCCCCGGTGGAAACCCCGGAGTCGCTCTATCAGCAGGCGTTGGATAAGATTCGCACCGAGAAGCAGTTTGCTGAAGGCCGGCAGTTGCTGGAAAGCTTTACCAGTAGGTATCCCAACAATGAGCTCTACGTCAATGCGCTCTACTGGACCGGTGAAGCGTTTTACGGAGAAAAAAAATATGAGCTGTCGATTCTGCAGTTTCAGGATGTGATCAGCAAGTACGGTAACCATTCCAAGGCCCCTGCGGCCATGCTGAAACAGGCGTATGCCTTTGAAGCGCTTGGTGATACCCAGAACGCCAAAACCACCATGCAGAAGTTGCTGGACGATTACCCGAAATCCTCCCAGGCGGACAAGGCCAAGCGATATTTAAAATAGCAGCAGCGATTCACCTAGCAAAAGGCGCTCCCGGAAACGGCAGCGCCTTTTTTTTCGGCTGAGAACTAGCGAGAGGAATTCAAAGGGGAACATTTAGAGGGAGACTGACTAGAAACTCGGCACCGCCGGCAGCAGCTGAGCGGACTTCAATCTGACCGCCGTGAGCTTGGATGATTCCGTAAGAGATCGAAAGGCCGAGCCCGGTTCCCTGTCGTTTGGTGGTGAAAAAGGGGTTGAAGATCTTTTGCCGAAGCTCTGCAGAAATGCCCGCGCCGTTATCGCCGATGCTGATAACCAGCTGGTCTTTCTGCAGCTCCGAGCCAATTACCAGCTGGCCCTTACCGTCCAGCGCCTGCAGGGCATTGAGGATGATGTTGTTAAATACCTGACGCAGCCGTTCTTTGTCCCCGGCAATCGGCGGTAAATTTGAATCGAGCTGCAGATCGATTTGCACTTCTCCCGGCTGAACCTGGTGGCTGACCTGGCTGAGGATGTCCGTCAGCAGGAGATCGAGCTTAACCTGCTCCTGATGTAGATCCTCGCGACCAGCGAAACTGAGCATATTCTGGGTGATCAGCGAAACTCGCTCAACCTGCTGCATGATCTGCTGCAGCTCTTCCTGTTCCGCGGCGTCCTTCGGCATCGACATCTGCAGGATCTCAACATTGCCGCGGATGATCGCCGCCGGGTTGTTGATTTCATGGGCCACCCCCGAAGCCAGCGAGCCGATCGCCGCGAGTTTTTCATGCCGGAGCAGCTCTTCCTGGGTCTTGATCAGTTGCAGGCTTTTTTCCTCCAAGGCTGCAGTGCGCTGTGCAACCTTCTTCTCCAGCTGCCGGTTGAGGCTTTGCAACTGCTCGTCACTGGTTTTCAGGGCGGTGGTCATGCGGGCAAAGGCACCGGTAAGATGGCCGATTTCATCCTGGCTGACTTGGGGCAGACTGACTTCCCGCTCGCCGTCAGCAATTTTTTCGGCGGAAGTCGCCAATTCCAGCAGCGGCCGGGCCAGTCGGCGGGCCAGCAGTCGGGCGATCAGACCGCCCAAGGCGCAGCCGAGCAGCAGCAGGCCTAGCAGAATCAGGTAGGAGCGGGTTTTTAAGGCGACAAACGGCTTCTCCAGCAGGCCGACATAAAGGGCCCCGATGGCTGTTCCCCGGTTGTCGAAGATCGGTTCATAAGCGGTTAAATACCAGTTGTTGACCACGTGAGCCCGGGCGAGCCAGGGCTCACTGCGGTTTAAAACTGCGTCTGCGACTTCGTCGGAGACCGTCGTGCCCAGCGCACGGCGGCCATCGGCGTGGCGGATGGTGGTGGCGACCCGTAGCCGACCAAGAAAAATGGTCGCGCTGCCGACGGCGATTCCGGCAAAACTCTCCTGGCCATAGATGAGTTCTTGGATTCGGTCGACCAGGCTGAGGTTGTTGTTCAGCATAATCCCCCCATAGAGACAGCCGAGCAGCTTACCCTGCTTGTCGCGGATGGCGGTGGCGCTGAGCAGAAACATGCCGCGTCGCTCGCGGGGAATTTCCGGCTCTCGCTCATCAATTACCTGGGCCTGACGGGCCAAGACCGGATCGGTGTTGCGCAAGAGGTATTCGCCGAGGAGCACGGTACCGAAAAACTGCCCCTGCTGCAGGGTGGTTTGAATAAATTGCGGGGGACTGCTTGGCGAAGGTTCTGTCTGAGGGGAATTGAGTAGCAGCAGCCGGCCTTGCGCATCGGCTAAACTGAGGATATCAAGCTTTTCTCGCTGGCGGATCTCTTCCAGTTGATCGGAAAGTTTGCCGACTTCGTCCTGTTGCAGGTGGTTGACCACTCCGGCCGATTGTGCGGTGAAGTGAACCGTATCCTGGACCCGCTGCTGTTCGTGGCGGAGGATCTCCCGCGCCGCATTAAGGTCGTTGCGGACCTTTTTTTGTGCCTGTTCAACCACCCAGGCGTTAATCAGGTAGGAGGCCGCCAGGCTGACCAGCAGCAGAACCACCGCCAGGGGGGTGACCGCAGCCAGGGTCAGTTTGCCGCGGATCGAACTGCGCCGGGTGGGCCGACTCATGGTTCCAGCAGCTCGTCGGGGTTGAGTTCAAATTCCTTGATTTTTCGATCGATGGTCTTGCGGGTGATACCGAGCAGTTTGGCCGCCCGGCTCTTGTTCCACTGGGTCTGGCGCAGGGCACGAATGACCTGCAGCTTTTCACTCTCACGTAAATTCAGCGGCAGAACCTGTTCCAGCTGCTGCTCTCCTTCAGCTAAACTGAACGGCAAGTGTGCGGCTCTGATCTGGCCGCCGCGGGCCAGAATGCTGCAGCGTTCCATGACATTTTCCAGCTCCCGCACATTGCCTGGCCAATGGTAGTTTTTCAGTGCCAACAAGGCATCGGCGTCAATCCCCGAAACACTGCGACGCGATTTCGCATTGATCTTCTGCAAAAAATGCTCGGCCAGCGGCTCGATATCTTCAGGTCGTTGGCGTAGCGGGGGCAGCTCGACACTGATGACGTTAAGACGGTAATAGAGATCTTCGCGAAATCGCCCGGCAGTGACTTCCTGCTGCAGATTTTTGTTGGTGGCGGCGACAAAGCGCACATCGACCCGCTTGGTTTTGGTCGCGCCGACCGGAATGAATTCACCCTCCTGCAGAACCCGCAGCAGCTTGGCCTGCAGGGCCTGGCTCAGCTCACCGACCTCATCGAGGAACAGGGTGCCGCTATCGGTCTCTTCCAGCAGTCCCTTTTGCGATTGGCTGGCGCCGGTGAAGGCGCCTTTAATATGACCAAACAACTGACTTTCCAGCAGGGTTTCCGACAGTGCGGCACAGTTGATGGCCAGAAACCGGTTATTCTGGCGTGGGCTGGCATAATGGATGGCCGCAGCAACCAGCTCTTTGCCGGTGCCGCTTTCGCCAAGCACCAGAATGCTCGAGTCGCTGTCGGCCACCTCCACCGCCAGCTCGTACGCTGCTTTGAACTTGGCACTTTTGAAGACCGGTGCAGCGGGAACCTTCTGCTGTTGAAGTTCCTTTTTCAGGGCGCTGTTCTCATCGCGGAGCTGCTGTTGTTCAAGGGTGTGTTTAACCTGGGCGAACAGTTTTTCCTGGGGGAAGGGTTTGGTCAGGAAATCGTAGGCGCCGATCTTCATCGCTTCGACTGCCGATTCGATGGTGCCGTGCCCGGTCATCATTAGCACCGGCAGCTGCGGCTGGAGGGTTTTTACCTGTTTCAGTACTTCGATCCCGTCCATCTCCGGCATTTTAACGTCGAGGAGCAGCAAGCCGGCCGGAGTTTCGGTGTCTTCCAGGCTTTTCAACAACAGCAGCGGACTGGCAAAGGCCTCGGTCTGGTACCCCCAGCTCTGCAGCATCTTGCCCAGATAGCGGCGCATCCCCTCTTCATCGTCACATATCAGAATTCTGGTTTCCATCGGTCCCTGCCTTTGCTTGGTCGGTTCGACCGGGGCTGGCCGAGTGCCCCCATGTTACACGCAATAAATGGCCCAGTAAAAGTTCTTCGCCGGTTTTCCTCGATAACCCTTTGAAAAGGCAGCTTTTGGGGCCGCAACCGACTCATGAAAGCAATTTGTCTGGCTGGGTTGTTATGACCCGGCCGGGGACAGAATGACCCACTCGGGGCGATTGTTGACATAGGCAGTTCGCTATTGTTTTGCAGGGTAAAAACCAGTTTTATCAGGGGTTTTTACGGCTTGGCAGATAGCGTAAACGCTTGGCACAGGGCTTGCGAAAGTTGCTGAAAGTTATTGTGCGGACCTGCATCCTTGGGTGTCCGGCGGTGAGAGGCAGTTTTGCCACCGCATAGCCAGGGATTCAAGTCTATTGGAGGCCATTTAATTCTAACCAAGGAGTGAAGCAAGATGGCAATTTCACGACGTAACTTTCTGAAAGGGACCGGAGTGGCGGCCGGGACCATGGCAATTTCAGGAAAACCGGCGCAAGCCAGTGTTGATTCTCCGGTCATGCGCACCAAGGGGCTGCAGAGCAGCACCACTATCTGCCCCTACTGTGCGGTCGGCTGCGGCATGATCGTCCACACCAAAGACGGCAAAGTGGTCAACATCGAGGGTGATCCGGAGCATCCGATCAACCAGGGCTCCCTCTGTTCCAAAGGGAGCGCGCTGTTCCAGGTGGCCAACAACGAACGCCGCCTGACCACCGTCAAGTACCGGGCTCCCAAGAGCGACAAGTGGGAAGACAAATCCTGGGACTGGGCGATGCAGCGGATCGCCAAGAACATGAAAGAGACCCGCGATCGCAACTTCGTTAAAGAAGAGAAGATCAACGGCGAGATGTACACCGTCAACCGTAACGACGGCATGGCGATGATCGGGGCTGCTGCCCTCGATAACGAAGAGTGCTACCTGCTCGGCAAGTTCGCCCGCGCCATGGGCGTCGGTTATTTAGAACACCAGGCTCGAATATGACACTCCGCAACGGTTGCCGGTCTGGCAGCCTCATTCGGTCGCGGAGCAATGACTAACCACTGGATCGACATCAAGCACGCTGATGTCATCATGTGTATCGGCTCGAACCCGGCAGAGAACCACCCGATTTCGTTCAAGTACGTCGAAGAAGCGATGGACAAGGGCGCTCGTCTCATCTCCGTCGACCCACGCTACACCCGTACCTCATCCAAGTCTGATATCTACGCCCAGCTGCGTCCCGGCACCGATATCGCCTTTATCGGCGGCATGATCAACTATGCCCTGAGCAATAATCAGATTCACAAAGAGTACGTCGTCAACTACACCAACGCGGCCTTTCTGGTCAGCGAAGACTTCGATTTTAACGAGGGCCTGTTCTCCGGTTACGATTCCGACAGCTTCCGTTACGATAAGGACACCTGGGCTTACCAGATGGACGCCAAAGGCATGCCGATGCGCGACGACAGTCTCGAGCATCCACGCAGCGTCTACCAGCTGATGAAGCAGCACTACTCCCGCTACACCCCGGAGAAGGTCTGCGAGATCACCGGTACCGCGATCCAGGATTACATGGAAGTAACCCGCACCTTCTGCGCCACCAGCAAGGCCGGCAAGGTTGCCACCATCATGTACGCCATGGGCACCACCCAGCACACCCACGGCACCCAGAATGTGCGTTCTTACGCCATGCTGCAGCTGCTGCTCGGTAACATCGGCCTGGCCGGCGGCGGTATCAACGCCCTGCGCGGCGAGTCGAATGTTCAGGGCTCGACCGATTACGCGATCCTCTACCACATCCTGCCTGGCTACCTGAAGGTTCCGACCTTCGACAACAAGAACCTGCAGGCCTACAACGAAAAGTGGACGCCGCAGACCAACGACAAGCAGAGCGCCAACTGGTGGGCCAACACGCCGAAGTACATGACCAGTCTGCTCAAGGCCTATTGGGGTGATGCGGCGACCGAGAAGAACGACTTCTGCTACGACTACCTGCCGAAGCGCAGCGGCAACTACTCCTTCATCAGACTGATGGAGCGGCTGCAGAACGGTGGTTTCGAGGGGATGGTCTTCATGGGGACCAACCCGATCGTCGGTGGTCCGGATGCCGGCGCCATCGCCAAGGGGATGGACAGCCTCAAGTGGCTGGTCGCCGCCGATCTCTGGGAGACCGAAAGCTCGGTTTTCTGGAAGCGTCCCGGTGTCGATCCGAAAACCATCGATACCGAAGTCTTCCTGCTGCCGGCCGCCTCATCGGTGGAGAAGGAAGGTTCCATCTCCAACTCCGGTCGTTGGGCGCAGTGGCGCTACAAGGCGGTCAATCCTCCCGGCCACGCCGAGAGTGACGCCTTCATGATCGATCAGTGGGTCAAGAACCTGAAGAAGCTCTACGCAAAAGACGGCGTCTTCCCCGGTCCGATCACCGACCTCGACTGGAACTACGGTGACGGCCACGAGCCGAGCATCGACATGGTCGCCCGCGAGTGTAACGGCCAGTTCACCCGCGATACGGTGGTCAAGGGCAAGTCGTTCAAAAAAGGTCAGCAGGTGCCAAGCTTTGCTTACCTGCAGGCTGATGGTTCGACCACCAGCGGCAACTGGCTCTACTGCAACTCCTACACGGAGAAGGGCAACATGATGATGCGCCGCGGTCAGGAAGATCCGACCGGCATGGGCTTCTATCATAACTGGTCCTGGTGCTGGCCGGTCAACCGGCGGGTGCTCTACAACCGTGCTTCGGTCGATCTGAACGGTAAGCCGTGGAACGCTGAAAAGCCGGTCATCGCCTGGAACAAGCTGACCCGCAAGTGGGAAGGCGATGTCCCCGATGGTGGCTGGGTGCCGATGAGCGAAGATGGCACCAAATCGCCGTTTATCATGATCGCCGAAGGCTACGGTCGCCTGTTTGCAGCCGGCCTGGCTGACGGTCCTCTGCCGGAGCACTACGAGCCGATGGAGAGTCCGGTCGCTAACGCCATGACCTCGCAACAGAGCAATCCGGCGGTCGCCACCCCTGGCAAGATCAACAACAGCGGTAAGTTCCCTTACATCGGCACCACCTACCGGGTTTCCGAGCACTGGCAAGCCGGGGCGATGACCCGCAACCTGCCCTGGCTGGTCGAGCTGGTTCCCGACATGTTCGTCGAGATCAGTGAAGAGATGGCCGAGTGGAAGGGCCTGAAAAACGGCGACATGGTCACCATCTCCTCAGAGCGTGGCGCCATTGAGGCGAAAGCGCTGGTCACTTCGCGGATCAAACCGCTGCGCGTTTCCGGCAAGATGGTCGAGCAGGTCGGTCTGCCCTGGCACTTCGGTTTCAACGGTCTGGCCACCGGTGGCAGCGCCAACATGCTGACCACCGCGGTCGGTGACGCCAACACCACCATTCCGGAATACAAAGCGTTCCTCTGTAATATCGAGAAAGGAGGCATCACGTCATGACTAGTGTAAATACTGCAAAAACCCAGGCCTTCCTGATCGATATGACCAAATGTACCGGCTGCCGTGGTTGTCAGGTTGCCTGTAAACAGTGGAATCAGTTGGAAGCGGAAGAGACCGAGTTCTTCAGCGGCGAAGGCTATCAGAATCCTCCGGCGATGTCGGAGTACACCTTCACCCGCATCAAATTCCGCGACTTCCAGAAAAACGGTCAGAACGAGTTCGCCTTCTACAAAGAGATGTGCATGCACTGCGCCGATCCGGCCTGTGCCTCGGTCTGCCCGGTCGGTGCCTTCGAGAAGACCGAAGAAGGTCCGGTCATTTACAAGGCCGATCGTTGCATCGGCTGCCGCTTCTGCATGATCGCCTGCCCCTTCGGCGTGCCGAAGTATGAGTGGAGCAAAGGTTTGCCGCTGGTCAAGAAGTGTACCGGTTGCTACAGCCGGCTCAAAGAAGGCTTGCAGCCGGCTTGTGCCACTGCCTGCCCGACGGCGATCAGCTACGGTCCGCGCGAAGAGATGATCAAGCTGGCCGAACAGCGCCTCTCCCGCTACCCCGACCGCTACATCAATAAGGTCTACGGCAAGGAAGAAGCGGGCGGCACCACGGTTATCTACCTGACCTCGGTTCCTTTCGACGAGCTCGGCTTTAAGCCGGTCACCCTGCGTCCGCTGCCGGAGTACACCTGGAGTGCCTTGCGCTTGGTTCCGGCATCCTTCCTCACGGTCGGTGGCGGTCTCTCCGCCCTGTCCTGGATTACCCACCGTCGCGATCGACTGAAAAAAGAACGTGGTGAAGAGCTGGGCACCGAACTGCCTGCCGAGTCGAAGGAGGAGCAAGAATGACCGCTGCACGCCGAATTACCAATGAAGTCAAAAGCTACCACTGGTTCATCAAGTTTATGATGTTTCTGGTGGCTCTCGGCGCAGGCGCTTCCCTGCTGCGCTTCATCTTCGGCCTCGGGGCGACCACCAACATGAGTGACACCTACCCCTGGGGGTTGTGGATTTCCTTCGACGTGGTCACTGCCGTGCCGCTGGCCGCCGGGGCCTTTACCCTCGGGGCTATCGTTCACTGCTTC
The DNA here is from genome assembly GCA_947259685.1 of uncultured Desulfuromonadales bacterium. The sequence goes on from CAMYNC010000094.1 coordinate 9,464, forward strand.
CACATCAAGAAGCTTGAGCCGCTGGTGCGGCCGGCGATCGTTACCGGCTTCCTCGGTTACTCGCTGGTCTGTATCGGTCTGATCCTCGACCTGGGGCAGCCGCATAAGGGCTGGCACGTCATGCGTTACTGGAACCTGCATTCACCGATGTTCGAGGTCTCCATGTGTGTCATGGCTTACACTACGGTGCTGTTCCTTGAATTCTGTTCGCCAGTGGCGGAGAAGTTCGGCTGGCACCTGCCGTTGCGGGTGCTGCGCTGGCTGGAGATGCCGCTGGTGATCCTGGCGGCGGCGATCTCGACCCTGCACCAGTCGTCGCTGGGGACCTTCTTCCTGATCGCGGTCGATAAGCTGCACAACCTCTGGTACAATCCGTTGCTGCCGCTGCTCTTCTGGGTCAGTGCCATCTGTTCCGGAATGTGTATCATCATCATCGAGGCGACCTCTTGCCATAAATGGATGGGGCAGCCGAACGAAGGGGTGCTGTTGCGCACCCTGGCGAAGATTCTTCCCTGGACCCTGGGCGCCTACATCGTCCTGCGCGCGTACAGTTTGCTGGCGCTGTCGAACGGCCCCTTCTTCGATCGACCGGTCCTGACCCTGTTGTTCGTCATCGAGCTGGGGCTCGGCTTTATTCTGCCATTCTTCATGTTCACCCAGAAGTCGGTGCGCGAAAATGATCGCCGCCGGGTGATCGCCGCCAGTCTGGTGGTCTTCGGCCTGATTCTCAACCGTTTCAACGTGTCGATGTTCGGCATGATGAATCCGGATCAGGTCTACTTTCCATCAGTCGTTGAATCGCTGGTGACCATCGGCATTATCGCTGGGCACATTCTGTTCTTTGTGCTGATCGCCCGCTACTTCCCGATCTTCGAACATCACCCGGAAACGGTCGATTACTCGATCCCCGATTCCTTCCATAAGATCGATGATGGCAAGCCGACGACCGGCAAGCAAACCCTGCCTAAGGGTAAGGTGGTTCCGGGCTAATTGTCTGAGGGTTAAGAACCGAAGGCTTTAATGCAGAGCCGCGGAGAGCGCAGAGAAGATCGGTTTAATGGTTTTCTCTGCGCCTCTCCAGCTGCGTTAAATTCCTTGCTTGGTTGAGATAAACTGCGGAGATTTCAATGATGCAAACACCATCCGAACATCAGATAATCCGTATCGTCCAGGGGCGCAGTGAAACTGTCAGCCGCGAGGTGGTTGAGGAGTACCCCCTGCGGTTGCGGGTCAATGGCCGCGAGCTGGCGACCCTGGTCTGTTCACCGCACCAGCTAAATTTTTTGCTGGCCGGTTTTTTCCGCCTGCAGGGGTTTGCCGATTGCCTTGACGATATCCTCTCTATGGGGGTCTGTCAGGATTTCGGCCTGGCTGAAATGCGCATTCGCGGCCAGCTGCCGGAAAAGCTCCAACCGACCCTGACCTCCGGCTGCGGCACCGGCATCGCCTATAACCTGCCGCAGGCACTGCTCAATAACTCTCTTGAGCGGCCGCGCAATTATGCCAGCAGCAGTCTGTTCAAATTGATGAAAGAGTTGCAACATCAGGCCGAACAGTATCGCAGCCACGGAGGTATCCATTCCGCAGCGATCGGTGACGCCACCGGTCTGTTACTCTATGCCGAAGATATCGGCCGCCATAACACCCTCGACCGGCTGGCCGGGGAAGCCTGGTTTAAAGGCATTGATCTGCAGGATAAAATGCTGGTCACCTCGGGGCGGGTTTCGACCGAAATGGTCGCCAAAGCGGCGCGGCTGGGTATCGGCCTGATCGCTTCGCGGACCTCACCGACCGATAAGGCGATCGCGCTCTGTGAGCAGGCTGGCATCACCCTGGTCGGCTACCTGCGCGGTGCAACCATGGAAGTTTACAGCCAGCCGCAGCAACTTTGCTTGAGCGCTGAAACAGAAAAAATTCCCGGTGTAACCGGCGTGATTTTGGCTGGCGGTGAGAGCCGGCGGATGGGCAGTGACAAATCATTGCTGCCGATTCAGGGCGCGCGCTTTATCGACCATGTTTTTGCCCGCATGAATGCCCTGTTTGAGGAGGTGATCATCGTCACTAACTCGCCAGATCTCTATGCCGACCTGCCTTGTCGCAAGGTTCCCGACCTCTATTATGCGCAAGGCTCCTTGGCCGGAATTCACTCTGGCCTGGCTCATGCCAGCAAAAAACGGATTTTCGTGGTCGGTTGTGACATGCCATTTATTTCTTCGCCAGTGGTGCAATATATCTGCGCCCAGGCCGATCGGGGTGACCTGGTGATACCGCATAGCAGCAATGGACATGAGCCGCTGCATGCGCTTTACGGCAAGCAGTGTCTGCCGGCTATGGAGCAGGTGCTCGATGCCGGCCAAAAGCGCATTGCGCTGGTTTTCGACCAGGTCAAGCTGGTCGCTGTTCCGGCCAGGGAGCTGCACAAATTGGATCCGCAGCAGCGCAGTTTTCAGAATATCAATACCCCGGAAGATTATTTTCGTCTGCGGGGTACCCTGGTTGCTGAACAACCGCTACCCTCCCCGAGGGTAGAGCGGGCTTGAAGCATCATAGACAGTTTGTTTGCACTTCAGGCCCTTCTCTTGGAAGGGCCTTTTTATTTGGCTCTGTTAGTGAAAATTGTTGATTTCAATTGTCCAAGGGACATTTGATGACACCTTTGGCAGGAGATTTGAGAAAAGGATTAAAAGTGTCTTCAGCGGCAGATTCTCGTCTGTCACAAATCCTAAGTTTTGAAATCAATAAAAAATTTTCAGACCGCAAAATATGGGGTGGAGCAGGTTTTCTTGGGCACTGAACTGGGATAAAGTCTCAGCGTAGGATTGGTGTTGAATGTTTTTTTGTTGGGGGGATAACCTAGCGGCCGAGTCCTTTTTTAAATTGCTGGAGAGATTCCTGCGACGCCAAAGTTCGGGGGTGTTCCGTGCCGAGCTTCTTCGCACTTAAATCCACAACCTGTTCCATGAGAGTAAAGGCATCCAGATGCTCACCCAGCTCCCAAAGTGCAATTGCCAAGTTGTTCATTGAAACCAGGGTATCCAGATGCTCTTCGCCCAGAGTTCTGCGCCGTATTTCAAGCACATGCTTATGTAGTTTTGCCGCTTCATCAACCTTTACTGTCAGGGCGTAGTTGCTTTGGCTGGAAAGGGTCTTTGGATGTTCTTCTCCCAAAGTTTTCTGCCGCACCTCTAATATGCGCTCCAGAATCTTCAGTGCCTGATTTAGATCCCCCATAGAATGAAGACATACAGCCAGCTTGTACCATGCAGTCAATGTGCTCGGATTGTCAGAGCCCAAATTCGCTATTTTTCGCTCCAGAACATGCTCCATAATATTTTTGGCATTAAGAAACATGCCAGACATCCACAGAAAATGTGCAAAATCTTCAAGCAGTCCCGTGCCTGGAAACTGATTCATGGGAAATGAGATTTTCGATATTTCAGCAATGTGCTTCAAGTGAACAACCAAAGACTGTCCAGCCAAATAATTACCTATTTCTCTCTCCTTTTGGATGTGTGAATTGAGCACCTGGCCCATTTTATTGCCACATTTGCTTTCTGAATCAGAATTGCGAGCGGCTTCCTGGACCAATCTGTGGCAGAAATATCCACCGTATTTCGACAGTTTTACAAACGACCATTCACCAAGTGCGGCAAGGGCTTTTAGGGTTTCAGCCCGTCCCGCCTCCATCGCTTCGGTGAGCAGGTTCGTATCGATATTGTCGGGGTGTAGGTACGCGGCATAAACTAGCGTCTCCATGGACCTTGGGTGACTGTACTGCTTTTTGGTAACGGCCAGCACCTGCCTGATGGTGGTTTCGGCTTTTTTAGAGGTAACATTCTCGGTTTCATCCAGCAGATCATCGGTTATTTCCGAAACACCCTCCAGGCCGTAGCTGTCGAGCATAGTGCCGAGGATCTCCAGCGCGAGGGGAAGGTAACCGCAGCGCCGGCAGAGCTGGCGCGCTATCTTCTCTTGCAAGTCGGTCAACGACTCATGCCGATAGTGAGAGTAACCGAGCAGGATGTCGATCGCTTGGTCTTCGTTCGGCAAATCCATATCGATGGTTTGCAGTGCTATCTTCGGGTTGCGCGTGGACGCCAGCAGGTGACAGTTTGTCAGGGCAAAACGGTTAGGCAGGGCAATGTCTTCAACATTGTCGAGAATTAGAAGTTTTTTCCCCGTGATAGAGTTGAGGCAATCGACAAAATAGGGAAGCAGACGTGCTTCCTCATCGGGCACTGCCAGTTCCATGCGCTTTAGCATATTAGGAATGGGAATCTCCGCCCCTTGGTCGACTTCGAGCCAATAGACACCGCCGGGGTAGTCGCCTCGGCATTGGTACGCGTATTCGATGGCCACGGCGGTTTTACCGCCCCCCCCTTCGCCGACTAGCGAACCCTGAGCAACGGCTGCCCTGCTTTGCAATGGAAGGATGCGGCGGATTTCTTCGATCCACTGGTCTGAATGCCGAAGGTTGGGGTTCTGGCTATGTTCGAGGTAAAAACCAGGCTTGACTTGGTTATGCTGTGAATCTTGCGAGGCGGTTTTGCGATGGGTGTTGTAGCGCAGATCCATCTGCTCGGCGAACCGATTGAACGCTACGGCCTGGTTGCCGGCAGTAACCCCTCCTTCTTGGGCCCGGTAGCGCTCTTCCAGTTCAAAAGCAAGCACACGAAGTTGTCGATCGATCTCCTGGGCGGTGAGCCTAATCTCGTTATTCCTGGCCACCTCGAACCCACGGTTCGCAAGCTGCGCCGCATCGATAATCCTCCCTTCCGCCACCTCAAACAACTGGTCGCGAAAGGTTTCGTCTGCGCAGAGTGCTAGTACAGCATAAATTTTAAACCTTCGGATATAATCGCTTCAGCTTGATTCGCGCATCTTTCGTACGGAACTGCCAATCGACCGTGGACTGACGATTGTTCCGATCCGCATTCCATGCGGCTACTTCAGTTCGCATTTTTTCAATACAGTCAATTCGACCTGCCAAACATTGTCGCTTCAAAACGCTGAGCTCAATTTCTGCGATGTTCAGCCAGCTCCCATGTTTAGGGGTGTAATGTATTTCAAGGCGGTCGGCCAGGCGCCTGGCTTCTTCTGGCGGAAACGCCGTGTATAGCGAGGCTATATTGTGTGTGTTGAGGTTATCCATAACTAAAACGACTTTCTCG
>CAMYNC010000095.1 GCA_947259685.1 uncultured Desulfuromonadales bacterium
TTTTTTACCGAGGAGTGAATTGACCGTGGTGACGTTTTCCGTTTCGATGTTCTCTGCGACATTGTTCAGGTGCTCGGCTCCACCGGCGCTGGCCTGGGCGGCGCGGCGGTCGACTTGGAACCTATCGGGGTCTTCCTCTTTCCCCTGCGCGGGCAGGTTTTCGAAATCTGGATCGCTTTCACGGCCGGGAACCTTGCCCTCGAACTGCTCGTGGAGGGCGAACATGCGCAGTATAACGTCGTCACCCTGAAGCTCGCCGCTCTGATATTCGGCCGGGGTGATCTCCCGTTCGTAAAGATCGAGGCCGAGCGTGGCGTTGATCAGCCGCAGCAGGTTGTTGCGAGCATGGTCGGTGTCGGCGAGGCCGGCAACGCGGATGAAGTGGCTGAAAAAATCGGCATAGCCCTCGGGGTCACGTTTAAAGGCGTCTTGGATGTGCTGGGGGCGGAACTCGGGGCCGTTCTCGGAGCTGGGTGCCAGCTCGGGCGCCAGGGGATTGTTGCCGCCGGCAGGCCGGGGGAAAAGTCGCGACTGGAGGAAATATCCCTGCTGTGGATCGGCCATCTTGAGCAGAAATTGCGCTCCTGGGTCGGTTTGGGAGAGCAGGTGCAGGTTGGGCGGATCAGCTTCCAGGCCGGCGTCGAGAGCATACTGGTGATCGCCAAGCTTGGAGATGAGCCCCTCAACGATGCGCCAGGCGCTGCCGTAGTGGGCCGCGGCGGAGGCGAACCGTGCACGATCTTCGGGTGCTGGCAGGGTGAAGTAGTCGTCGAGGGCCTGCATCAGCGGTAACATGACCTCGAAATCGGGGCTATCCAGATAGGCCACCAGGGCCAGTTTGGTGGCCAGGATCTTTTCGCGGATTTCAGCGCGCCGGGCCACGCCCAGCGCCTGGTCGATATCGGCCTTGCTGAGCTGCTTTTTCCATTTTTCGCGCTTCCCTCTGGCTCGCACCCACTGGTCCTTATCCTTTCCGCTGGGCGGCCGCTGGCCTTCCGGTTCGATGTCCGGAAGCTTGCCGAAAAAGTAGCGGTTGGCCAGCACGGCGGAATCGAACCAGGGGGCGAAAGGATATTCCTTGGTCTTCCCTTCCTCATGATCGGGGTTTCTTAGATTTCCAATCAGCTCGTCCATCTCCCCCCAGGCGGCCTGATATTTCCCTGCCAGTTCTCGCGCCACTCCTAGGGGATCAAACAGGGCCACCACCGGCAGCTCGCTCTTTTCATGCAGCTTGAGAGAATAGATACCCGCGCTGAGGTTGCTGACGCTCTGGATGTGTTCGCCATCTCCTTTTTGAAGCCACTGGGTCAAGCTGGCGCAAATGCGCTGCATCCGTTCATTGCGGTTTTTTTCCGCTTCACTTTGAGTAACCTGGGGCATTAGAGTGTCTGGTTTCAGGCGGGGATCTTCTTTTTCGTCGGGATTCATTCCCCCCATGGCGTTGATGCGCGCCCAGCTCCACTGCACTTCCGAATAAGCAACCTGGATGGTCTGAAGTTCACCGTTAACTTTGTAGGGAACGATGACGCGGGAATCGACCTGGCCCGATGCGGGTCGCAGATCTTTACCCTGAAAGGCTTGCAGGTTGACATCCTTCATCATGCCCTGCTTAAGAACCTGCAGCTCGCGCCAGAGATAGCCGTTGCGGAAAACGTACAGCCAGCCATCTCTCAGGTCGGCGGTTCGTTGTTTGTCCGGCTGCGCGGTGGTGTAGCGCTTGGGAATAATGGGGATGAAGAAGTGATCGAATTCTTCGGGGTTTTCCGGTCGCGAGCTGTCGTTGGACACCGTGGGCAGGCCGTGGCCGAGAGGGATGACGATATACTCTTTGTTATCTTTGTCGACGTCTTTAAAGCGCTCGTCTTCAAGGACCAGCGAGAGTTTTTTCTTGCCCGGCTTTTCCGAGCGGGTCACCAGCTCGCGGTGCCGCTCTTTGCGGTCATCGCCATCGACATATTGACAAATTTGCCAGTGGTGTTGCGGGAGGTTCTGGCTCATAGGTCATCCTCTGCGGAAAAAATACCTTTGAGCATGCTCGTATCTTGGCCTAAATGGCCCAGGTCAAATCTTTCTGGAAACTCCTTCTCGTCCTTCTCCTCAGCTCCTTCTAAAGTAAGCGTCGGCGGTGCCCCCGCGCCCGGTTGCACCAGCGGCATCGGCGCGGTGTTTCTATTGTTTGAAACCATCAGGTCGCCCTGACGAACAGCGGGCACCCCTTCGAAAAACACCGTGCTGGCGGCGGTGATAAATTCGGCTTTTTCGGTGATGGTCTTGGACCGGACGCCTTTGCGGTTGCCCGGTTCATCGCCGCTGCTTTTGGCGAAGGTCGATTGCTTGTGACAGGCGGGATGCCCATTGATGAGGATGCTGCCGGCGGTTTTGTCGGCGTCGCTCGAGCGGGCGATGTTGGTGTAGGGAATGGGAACGGTCGATTTGCCGATTTTGGTCAGGCAGACATCAACCGTGGTCAGCACGCCGCCACTGCCGGCGTGAACCGCTGTGCGGCCGTTAACCAGGACGTTGCCCCCACCTCCGCGGTTCATGACGCGCTGCTTTTTCTCTTCCCAGGCCCTCGCGCGGTCCTCAGCAGCAGAGGTTGCGCTTTCCTGGCTTGGATTTTTTTCGGACATTTCCCCCCTCCAATGAATAGCAGATTGTTCGTATAGATATGGCGAACAACCTATATTAGAAAAAATACCGGCGGATATTATCATGTTTTTAACCGGAAGCCAAAAGTTTGGCAGCAGCCATTTACTATCCAGCGCAGCATTGCAATCAGCTCTTCTTGGCTTTTGGGGTGCACCTAATCGTGCCAAAAATATCCATCCCGAATTTTAACCGCCCCAGCGCTTTTCCGCTGAGAGGGTTTTATGTTATAAGTTCCTGTTTTACGCATATTTTTAACCCCTTTACATATAGAGATTAAGGAGCAGCCGTATGCCGAGTTTTGATATTGTCTCCAAGGTTGATCTGCAGGAGGTCGATAACGCCATAAATCAGGCGATCAAAGAGGTCTCCCAGCGCTACGATTTCAAGGGCACCGAAAATGAGCTGAAGCTGGAAAATGAGACCTTGGCCATTCTCGCCGCTGACGATTACAAGCTGCAGGCGATCAAGGATATTCTCATCGCCAAGCTGGTGCGGCGCAACGTTTCCCCCAAATGTTTCGATTACGGTAAGGAAGAACCCGCCTCGGGTGGCGCCGTACGGGTCAAGGCGGGGATCGTCCAGGGGATCAGCAAGGAAAAAGGTAAAGAGATCGTCAAGCTGATCAAGGAGACCAAGCTGAAGGTCCAGGCGCAGATCATGGAAGATCAGGTACGGGTGGTCGGCAAGAAGATCGATGATCTGCAGGAAGTGATGCAGCTGCTCAAAGGCAAGGATGTCGGTATCGAATTGCAATTCGAAAACATGAGGTCGTAGGAAGCGGCCCTTTTTAACGAATTCGGCGTCAAGCAGCGAATCGGCTTTGTGCGGCATACTGGTGTATGCCTCCGCTGCCGATTCTTGCTTTTCTTGATTTCGTCAAAAATTGCTCGCTTCTTGGACCGCTCGATGTAATCCGTAAAATCTAAAAACAGGAAATATAAGTACGTGGATAAATTCAAAGTCAGTCTGGTCAGCCTCGGCTGCCCGAAGAATCTGGTCGATGCCGAAGTTATGCTCGGCCATCTGCCCCTCGATCGTTATGAAATTGTCACTGATGAAAGTCTCGCCGATATTATAGTGGTCAACACCTGTTCGTTTATCAACGATGCTAAAGAAGAGTCGATCGATACCATCCTTGAGGTGGCCGACTACAAGCAGCAGGGGAACTGCCAGCTGCTGGTGGTGACCGGCTGCCTGCCGCAGCGCTACAAAGAAAAGCTGGCCAAGCAGCTGCCCGAGGTCGACCTGTTTATGGGCACCGCCGAAGCACCGCGAATCGTCGAATTGATCGAGCGGCAGCTGCAGCTCGACACCCCGAGCCAGGAGATCGGCACCCCGGACTACCTTTACGATCATGAGACGCCGCGGGTCAATTCCTCGCCTTTTTATAGCAGCTATATCAAGATCGCTGATGGCTGTGCCAATCATTGCTCCTACTGCATTATTCCGCAGCTGCGCGGCACCTTGCGCTCGCGGACCATCGCTTCGGTGGTCGAAGAAGCCAAGAATCTGGCCAGCCAGGGGGTCAAAGAGATCAACCTGATCGCCCAGGATATCACCGCTTACGGGCTGGATCTCAACGATGGCAGCAACATTGTGCAAATGCTGCAGGAGTTGGTCAAAATTGAAGAGATTGACTGGATTCGCCTGCTTTATGCCTATCCGGACGGGGTGAGCGATGAATTGATCGAATTGATCGCCACCGAGCCGAAGATCTGCAACTATCTGGATATTCCCCTGCAGCATATCGATGACCATATTCTGGCGCAGATGAATCGCCGGGTGACAGAGCAACAGGTCCGCGACCTGCTGAATAAATTGCGCGAGAAGATTCCCGATCTGACCCTGCGCACCTCGTTTATCGTCGGTTTCCCCGGCGAAACCCGCGAGCAGTTCGACAAGCTACTGAAGTTTGTCGAAGAGGGCCATTTCGAGCGGGTCGGGGTATTCCGCTACTCGCGCGAAGAGGGCACCGTAGCCGCAGAGCTGCCGGAACAGATCCTGGCGCAGACCAAGAAGGGGCGGCTTAACCGGTTGATGAAGGCCCAGGCGCGGGTCTCTTTCAACAAGAACCGCAGCCTGATCGGCCGCACCGAAACGGTGCTGGTGGAAGGGTTCAGCGAGGAGACTGATCTCCTGCTCAAAGGGCGCAGCGCACGCCAGGCGCCGGATGTCGACGGCCAGTATCTGATTACCGCCGGGCAGGCCGATGTTGGTCAGCTGGTGCAGTTGAAAATAACCGATTCCTCCGAGTACGACCTGATCGGCGAGATTGTCGAGGCCTAAAGGCTGATGTTCGCTCGACCGCAATGGGTGATTCTACTGGTGCTGTTGGTTGCCGGGCTGCTCTGGCTACGGGCCCCGGCTGAAGAGCAGCTACTGGCACGCACCGCCTTGATCATGGGCACCCTGGTCGAGATCAAGGCGTTTGGCGAAGACCAGGATCAGCTGGAGAATGTCGTCTCGGAGGCTTTTGACGAGATGCGCCGGCTGGAGACTTTGCTGACCTCGCATGATCCCAATTCCGAAATCTCTCGGCTTTCCGCTGCTGCAGAGTCGTTGCAGGTGAGCGCCGAAACCGTTGAGCTGCTGCAATTGGGTCAGCGCCTGGCGCGGCGATCCGAGGGTGCCTTCGATCTGACTCTCGGCCGGATAACGCAGCTTTGGGGAATCGAGACCGAGTCTCCAAAGCTGCCAACCCCGGAGCAGCTTAAAGCAGCTCTAAACGGCATCGGTCCGCAGGCGTTGCAGATCGACGGCCAACTGGTCAGGAAAAGCAACCCCCAGCTGCAGGTGGAATTGGGCGGAATTGCCAAGGGCTATGCGGTCGATCGGGCTGTTGAACTCCTGCGCCAAGCGGGGGTGCGGTCGGCATCGGTGAATGCCGGAGGCGACATCGGCCTGCTTGGCGATCGGCAGGGGCAGCCCTGGCGGATCGGGATTCAGCATCCGCGCCAGCCGGGAGAGCTGTTGGCGGTCCTGCCGCTGGTCGATCAGGCGGTAGTCACCTCGGGAGATTACGAGCGCTTTTTCGAGCGCGACGGGGTGCGCTATCATCATATTTTCGATCCCCGCACTGGCCAACCGGCGCGGGCCTGCCAGAGTGTCAGCGTGGTGGCGAAGACCGCGGCCATGGCTGATGCTTTAGCGACGGCCGCTTTTGTCCTCGGCCCGCAGCAGGGCCTGCAACTGTTGGAAGGGCTGCCAGAGGTCGAAGGTTTGCTGGTCGATGCTGTTGGCGATATCCATCAGACTAGCGGCCTGCAGCAGGTCACCCAGTGAAACAGCTTTGGTTGCAGCGGCTGACTTCCTTTGACCGCAAACTGGTCCTGCTACTAGCGGTGTTGGTGCTGGTCTCCTTTGCCATTCCGCTGCGCCAGGAAGCCGGGGCGCGGCTGCTGGTCAGTTCAGGAGAAAAGACCATTTTTGTCGCCCCCCTCGATCGTGCCCAATTGGTCGAGCTGGCCGGGCCGCTGGGGATGACCCAGTTCGAAATCAAGCAGGGGGGGGTGCGGGTGCTTAGCTCGCCCTGTCCGAACAAGGTCTGCATCGGTTTGGGAGAGGCCCGTCACAGCGGCGATCTGCTGGCTTGCGTGCCGAATCGGCTGGTGTTTCGGATTGAGGGAGCGACAGTCACTGAGGAGCAGAGCTATGACCTCCTCAGCCGTTAAGCCAGCAGAACTCGAGCAGGTGCGCCAGCGGGTGTTTCTGGCGCTGTTTATTGCCCTGGCCGTGGCGCTGCACACGATTGAAGCCCTGTTGCCAAGCCCGCTGCCCTGGTTCCGGCTCGGTCTGGCGAATATTCTCGGCTTGACGGCGTTGTTTCTGTACGGCATTCGGGCCCTCTGGATTGTCAGTCTGGCGAGGATTCTGGTCGGCAGCCTGGTGCTCGGCAATCTGTTTTCGCCCGGCTTTCTGTTGTCCCTGTCCGGCGGCCTTTTGGCGACCCTGCTGATGGCCACTGGCTACCGGCTCTGGCAGCCCAAAATCGGCCCGGTCGGGGTCTCGGTTTTAGGCGCTCTAGGGCATTCCGGCGGGCAGCTGTTGATCGCCTGGCTGCTGATCGTCCGCCACCCTTCGATCTGGATGATGTTGCCGTTTTTTCTGCTCTTTTCCCTGATCAGTGGTATTATCAATGGGTTGGCTGCTGATCTGCTGCGCGAATCCTTACTGACTCATCCGGCGTTTGCCCGCTTGCGGCGCATGGCAAGGCAAAACTCGGAATAGGCGGGGCTGGTGAAATTTCTGTTTTGGCTATTGCTGATCCTGTTGACGGCCTGTGCTGCCAAACCCAGCTCAGATCCCCAGGCCTCGTCCTCAGTGCGCGCTTCCCAGGTCTCGGCCAAGGCCAAGTCTGAGAATGAAACTCTGCGTGAGCAGTTGAAAAATCTGCCAGGGGCCGCCCTGCAACAGGAGCCGCTGGGGTTTAGCTATCCAGACCAAGTTATGTTCGGCAAAGGTGCCGTGCTCCCGCTGCCGGGTGGGCCGAAGCTGCTCGATCCGCTGGCTGAAATGCTTAAACAGAACCCCGAGCTGGCTTGGCAGGTCGCGGTCCGGGCCAAGACCGAACATGGCCAAAGCTATGATCAGGCGCTGGCTGAAAAACGCAGCGAACTGCTCGCAACCTACCTGCTCAGCAAAGGTGCTGAGCTCGGCAAGCTTGATTTTCAGCCGGATGCTGCCGTGGGCGATCCGCTGGTGTTTACCCTGAAAACTGACCAATAACTCTATACAACCAAACATTTTTACGGAGGGTTTGATGAAAGTTGTCCTACCAGTCGCTGGCAAAGGCACCCGCCTGCGCCCCCACACCCACACCAAGGCCAAGTCGCTGGTGAACGTAGCCGGGAAGACCGTCCTGGAGCATATTATCGAACGACTGCTGGCGATCGATGTCGATGATTTTATCTTTATCACCGATGACAACGGTCAGCAGGTGGAAAATTTTATGCAGAGCAAATTTCCTGAGCTGAAATGCCATTATCTGGTGCAAAAGGAACGCCTCGGTCCGGCGCATGCTGTGGCGCTGGCGGCTCCGGTCATTGAAGACGGCGATGACCTGCTGGTGGTGTTCAACGACACCATTTTTGTCACCGATCTGGGGCAGATTCCGCAGCTCTGCGCCGAGGCCGATGGCTTGATCTACTCGAAAGAGGTCGAGGATTATCAGCGTTTCGGTGTCAATGTGGTCAACAATGGTTACATCGTCGATATGGTCGAAAAGCCGGATACGCCGGTCTCCAAGCTCGCCCAGGTCGGCCTTTACTATCTGAAGGACGGCGCCGGATTTATCCGCGCGATTGAACAGACCATCGCTGCGGGAGAAACCGTCAAGGGGGAATACTATCTGCCGGCGGTGTTCATGCGGATGATTGCCGATGGCCTCAAGCTGAAAGCTCCGGAGATCGATGCCTGGCTCGATTGCGGCAAGCCGGAAACCCTGCTTGAGACGAACCAGTTTCTGCTCAAAGGGCGCCACCACGTCCATGGGGAATCGACCAATACCGTGTTTATCGAGCCGGTGCATGTCGGCAAAGGCGCAGTGGTGAAAAATTCGATCATCGGACCCAATGTGTCGATCGCCGCAGGCAGTGTGATTGAAAATTCGGTGATCCGCAATTCGATTATCAATGCGGAGAACAAGGTCAGCAACCTGATCCTCGATCATTCGCTGCTCGGAGATTCAGTCACTTTGATCGGCTCGCCGCGGCGGATGAATATTGGTGATCATTCCCTGATCGAAATGGATCAGTAGCGAGGGACGGCGGAAAAAACACCAGCTACTTCGTTCCCCTTGGCTATTGTCGCTGCGGCGTAGTTTTACTACGCCTCACTCCAACGCCGGCGGGCGCCTCGTATCTGGTGCTTTTTACACCGTCCTGGAAACATTCTATTTGACGCATTGAAATGAAAAATCTCTTTATTGAATACCAGCAGTATCTCCCCTGGCTGATTCCGCCGCTGCTCGGCGCGGTGATCGGTTATGTGACCAACTTTGTTGCCATCCGCATGCTGTTCCGGCCGCTTAACGCCTGGCGGATGCTTGGTTTACGGATTCCCTTGACGCCGGGGATCATCCCGGCCAAGCGCGGCGAGCTGGCGATAAAAATGGGTGATATGGTCGGCGATCATCTGCTCACCGCTGATGATGTCGGCCGGGCTTTTGCCAAGGATTCAGTACAGCGCGAACTGCGGCTGGCGGTGACCGACAAGCTCGGTTATTTTCTCGACCGCGAGCTGGGGCCACTGGAAACCCTGGTGCCAAAGCGCTTTCGTCGGCGCTTCCGGGAGCTGGTCGACCTGCTGCGTGGCAAACTGGTGAAGCTGGTGTTCGATTATCTGCAGAGCGAACAGTTTGCGCAGAAGCTGCACGATTATCTGCAGCGCCAGGGGGATCAGCTGCTGGCGCGGGACCTGTCGAGCTTTCTGACCCCGCAACGCTACCGTGATCTGCAGCTTCATCTCGATAACAAGCTGAGCCGCTTTTTTCAGTCGCCGAAAATGGCCACTATGGTCGGCAACTATGTCGATCGCAAAACCGAAAAACTGTTGGCCAGCGATCGCCCATTACGGGAACTGTTGCCGGCTGATCTGACTGAATTGATCCTCAGCCAACTGGAGAAAGAATTGCCGCCGCTGGTCGAAAAATTCGGCGGCATGCTGTACGATCCGCAGTTCCGGGCGCGGCTGGTGGCGAAGGGCAAACAGGCCATAGATGCTTTTCTTGACTCCCTCGGTGGCCTGGCCGGGCTGCTCAGCGGGTTTATCGACCTGAACAAAATTTACGCCAAGCTCCCCGATTTTCTTGATAAGGCAGGCGATGAAATCGCCGCCTGGTTAAAAGAAGCGAAAACCCAGCAACAGCTGGCCAGCATGCTGCGCGAACGGGTAGATGGACTGCTCGATCGCTCTTTGGCCAGTTACCTGGAAAATCTGCCCTATGAAAAAGTCCACGGTCTGCGCCAATTCGTGCGTAACCAGGCGGTAGGGGTGGTACAGGCGCGCAAGACCATCGACACCGCATTGATCATTACAGATGGCGCGATCGACCGCGTTAAGGATCGCTCCTTCGATGATCTGTTGCGGGCGGCACTGCCAGAGGGCGGTCTGGAGCGTAGCCGCGAGCAGCTGGCGGAAAAACTGCTCGCGTTGCTCCGTTCCCCCCGGGCGAGAGAGGCTCTGGAAACCATTCTCTGGGAGCAGAGCGAGGAGTGGATTTATCGCCGGCCGCTCGGTCTGCTGTCGGCCCGTTTGCCGGGCGATCTGCGCCGGGAGCTAGAAACCGGCCTTTGTCAGTTGGTTGAGGAACTGTTGAAAAAGGAAGCGCCGCGACTGGTGGACACCCTCAACGTTCAGCGGATGGTTGAAGAAAAGGTCAATAGCCTCGATCTGTTGCAGGTCGAAGGGCTGCTGATGGGGATCATGAAAGAGCAGTTCAAGTACATCAACCTGTTCGGCGCTCTGCTCGGTTTTCTGATCGGGCTGATTAACCTGTTGATTCTGGGGATGGTTTAGTCTTAGTAGGTTCAACCCCTCGCTCCTTAAGGCGAGTTGGTAGAAAGCGCAGTTAATACTCTGCTGTTTTTGCGAGTGGCTTTATCGCCTTGAAAATTTAGTGTCTGATGGTGATTTACTAGGAATAGGAACATCGTTTAGTGCTTGATGTTGTAAGGGTTTTTTTGAATTGGAGTAGGTAATGCTGATATCCAGGCTCAGTTTGAAAAACTGGCGAAATTTTAAAAAAATTGACGTTCATCTGCGAGATAGAGTTTATGTTATTGGACCAAATGCGTCCGGAAAGTCGAACCTTTTAGACGTGCTGCGGTTTTTGCGTGACGTTGCCAAGGCTGAGGGGGGTGGTTTGCAGAAAGCGGTTAAGGATCGTGGCGGTATAACCAAATTGCGCTGTCTGCTGGCTAGGAAGGATCCTGAAATTTCTATTGAGATCGAAGTTTCGGAACGTGTCGACTTACCATCCATTTGGAAATATACACTGGGATTTAGAAGTGAGGGCAAAGGGCAACAGCGAGTTTTGATCAGTCAAGAACGAGTTGAAAATTTAGAGACCGGCAAAATTCTCCTGAATCGCCCAGATAATTCCGATGACAAGGACCCGGACCTGTTGACTCAGACACACCTTGAACAAATCAATACAAACAAAGAATTCCGTGGTCTGGCGGATTTTTTTGCAAATGTCACATATTTGCATTTGGTCCCTCAATTGCTAAAGCATGCTGAACAGCTTGGGGGTTATCGACTGGAGGATGATCCGTTCGGGCAAGCCTTTCTCGAACGCATTGCCAAAACTCCGGAGAGGACACAGGAGGCACGCCTGCGTAAAATTGAAGATGTTCTTAAGATCTGTGTCCCGAACATGCGCAACCTACGGTTTAAACGTGATGATATAAATGGCACACCGCACCTTGAAGCCCTCTATGAGCATTGGCGACCTGACGCTGGCTGGCAGAGGGAGGACCAATTATCCGATGGGACACTGCGTTTGCTTGGGATCATGTGGTCCCTTCTGGAAGGTGATTCTTTATTGTTGCTCGAGGAACCGGAACTCTCCCTCAACGAGGATATTGTTCGTCAGATACATCAATTGCTCTGGCGGATGCAGAGACAGGCCAAATATCGGCGCCAGATTTTTGTGACAACGCACAGTGAGGCACTCTTACAGGATCAGTCAATTGATGCCCGCGAGGTGATCAGCCTGGAACCAACCAAGGACGGCACGGTTGTCCATGAGACTTCGGTTGAGGATCGAAATCTTGTCTCTGCAGGATATACCATTGCAGAAGTACTACTGCCGAAAACCAAGCCGGTAAAAGTTGATCAACTGAAGTTATTCAAGCCGTAAGGGGGATAGTGTGCTGAACGTGATCGTTGAGGATGTCCTCAGTGAGGCGGTCATGCAGAGGTTGCTCTCCTATGTTGGTTATACGGGGACCGCAACTTATCGTGTGATGCGGGGTAATAATAGAATTAGAGAGGGAATTCCTAAATATGTTGGAGCGTGCCGTTTTTACCCGCATATTATTCTGACAGACCTTGATCAATTTCCCTGCCCAACAGCGCTTATTGATAACTGGAACCTCGGCACTACCCCTAAAAGCATGATGTTCCGGGTGGCAGTACGCGAGGTGGAGGCGTGGCTCATGGCGGACCGGGAAACTTTTTCTTGGTTTCTGAGTGTCGCGAAGGAGAAAATCCCTTTCGATCCAGAGCGAGAGGTAGATCCCAAACGGTGCCTTTTCGGTATTGTTCGGAAAAGCCGAAAACGTCGACTGATTGAAGAAATTATTCCCACTTCCGGCGCCCACATTGGGCCATTGTACAATATGCATCTTTGCTCTTTTGTTCAAGACCACTGGCGACTAGAGGTAGCTGCAGAGAACTCACCAAGTCTTGCCAAATGTATTGAGCGCTTGATTTCATTTGTCAAGGAGTACGACGAATAGTGTAGGTAGTCACTATGTTCGATGAAGAAGAGCTGAAAAGCCAATTGCGGCAGGTGCTGGCTTCGGTGGAACAGCTGCTCCCAAAGGCGGTCGGCGTGGTCGATTGGCAGCGGTCGGTTGCCGCCGACTGGCGACGGCACTCCTTTTCCGGTTACCTGGAGCCGGTCGAGGAGCTCGATCCGGTCAGGTTGAACGATCTGCTCGGCATCGAGAAGCAGAAAAAAATTCTCGATGACAACACCCTTCAGTTTATCAAGGGCTATCCCTCGAACAACGTGCTGCTCTGGGGCACCCGAGGAACCGGGGAGTCGACTCTGGTGCGGGCGCTGCTAAACGCCTACGCCGCGCAGGGCTTAAGGGTGATCCAGGCCGACATGGATGATCTGATCTACCTGCCAGAAATTTTTTCAGCGATCAAAGGACAGACTTTCCGTTTTATCCTGCTGTGTGATGATCTCTCTTTTGAGCCGGGCGAATCGAGCTACAAGATGCCCAAAAGTGCTCTGGATGGCTCAGTCTATTTGGCTCCAGAGAATGTTCGCCTTTATGTCACCTCCAACCGCCGGCACCTGATCCCCGAGTATGAAACCGATAACCTCGGCTTCAATATGGTCAATATCGAACTGCACGCCGGAGAAGGGGTGGAAGAGAAAATTTCCCTTTCCGACCGCTTCGGTTTCTGGGTGGCTTTTCACCTGTTTAGCCAGGATCAGTACCTGGAGCTGGTGCGCTAGACGGTCCTGTCAGGAGAATGGCCTGGAAGCGGTCTGGGATGCTAAACTGCAACAAGCGGCGATCAAATGGTCGCATGACAAAACCAAGCGCTGCGGACGCACCGCCCTACAGTTTTCCCGTTACAGGGTGGGGCAGCTGCTGCTGAGAAAGGAGTGAATTATGGAAAGGGCAAGCTTTGCCGCCGGTTGTTTCTGGGGTGTAGAAGAAGCCTTCCGCACTCTGGATGGGGTGGTTGAAACCGCGGTCGGTTACATGGGCGGCGCCGCCGAAAATCCCACTTACCAGCAGGTCTGTACCGGCGAGACCGGGCATGCCGAGGTGGTTGATCTGCGCTTCGACCCGGCAGTGATCAGCTATTCACAACTGCTGGAGGTCTTCTGGAATAAGCACAACCCGACCTCGCTGAACTTTCAGGGCTGGGATGTCGGTTCTCAATATCGCAGTGCCATCTTCTATTACAGCGCTCAGCAGCGTCAGCTGGCTGAGGAATCAAAAGCTGCGCTGGTCGCTTCAGGCAAGTATACGGCCCCAATTGTGACCGAAATCACTCCTTCCGGGCCATTCTGGTTGGCCGAAGACTATCATCAACAGTATGTGCTGAAGAATCGACCCGGCTGCCGCGGCGGATAGTGTTCCTTTCGGCAAGTCGTGTCAATGAATTCTGAGACATTTTGGCTGCTGACAAGGCGCGCCGACGCAGGCCTAGCCAAAGCTAAACCAAGCAGGCGGAACGCTGTCAGCGGCCAAAAGGGCCATAATTAGCAGGCAGAACTTGCCGAACGGAACAGGATAGGAGTAGAACGATCCGCCGCTTACCACTGACACAGCTACCGCAGCGCACCAACCTGCTGCAGATCGCTGCTTTTCTGCTGTTGGTCACCGGCTGTGCCTGGAGCTTGCTGAGTGGCGCGGAGAACCTTGGCTACAACTGGCAGTGGTCGCGGGTGCCCCGCTATCTGTTGCAAACCACGGCCGCCGGTTGGCAGGCCGGCCCGCTGCTGGAGGGGCTCTGGCTGACCCTGGAAATCAGCTTTGTCAGCCTGCTGTGCGCGCTGTTAATCGGTCTGTTGACAGCGCTGTTGAGACTCTCTAACAGTCCCCTCGGGCGCGGCCTGGCCAAAGCGTATCTGGAGCTGATCCGTAACACCCCGCTGCTGATTCAGATCTTTATAATCTATTTCGTCCTGGCTCCGATCCTCGATATCGGTCGCTTCAGCTCTGCGGTGCTGGCGCTCAGCCTGTTCGAGGGTGCCTATGCCTCGGAGATCATTCGTGCCGGCGTTCTGGCGCTCCCCGCCGGGCAGTGGGAAGCGGGGGCCAGCCTCGGCCTGAAACTGGCCCAGAATTACCGACATATCATTCTGCCGCAAGCCTTTCGCCAGATGATCCCACCCCTGACCAGCCAGGGAATTTCACTGATCAAGGATTCGGCGCTGGTCTCGACCATCGCCATTTACGATCTGACCATGCAGGGGCAGCAGATCATCGCGGAAACCTTTCTGACGTTTGAAATCTGGTTCACAATTGCGGCAATTTATCTGCTGCTGACCCTAAGTCTGTCACTTCTGGTAAGATTTCTGGAAGCTAAATTGCAAATTCAAGGCTATTGAATTAACCAAGGGAGGTTGGGAATGAAAAGCTGTTTGTTATTAAGTGTTATCTTGTTGGCAGTAGTGGTTGGTCCACTGTCAGCGGCCGGGGTTCGTCAAGAACTGG